>CAZNMP010000286.1:0-4684 GCA_964573875.1 uncultured Planctomycetaceae bacterium
TGATGGAAAGATGATCGACCTCGGCACCCTTGGCGGCAGAAGTAGTGAGGCCAAAGCCATCAACGATAAGGGAGAAGTAGTGGGCTGGTCTCATACGCATGAGGCCGAGGACCCTCATGCTTTCCTCTACAGCAACGGAAAGATGACCGACCTTGGCCTCATTCTTGGCGGGGCGGGTAATGGAGCAAACGGCATCAATTCCAAAGGTCAGATTATAGGAAATACTTTCCCCCTTGAACACGGTCCCTTCCATGCGTTTCTCTACGACGGGGTAACGACAAGAGATCTAGGCACTTTCGGCGGCAAGCACAGTATGGCTTATGCGATCAACGCCAATGAACAGGTTGTGGGAGGTGCCTACGTCTCCGAAAATTGTGGGATGCACGCTTTTCTCTATACCGGCGGAAAGATGATCAATCTCGGCACACTCGACGGCGATTCTAGTTGGGCCTTTGGAATTAACAACAAGGGGCAAGTCGTTGGAAGAATCGCAGCGGGGGATGATCCGAATCCTCGTTGGCGAGCGTTTCTCTATAGTGATGGGAAAACGACCGACCTGAACACACTGATTGACCCGTGCTTAGGTTGGGTTTTGAAAGAAGCAACCGCCATCAACGACAAGGGACAAATCACAGGAACCGGCGTCAATCCCAAAGGGCAGGGACGTGCGTTTCTATTGACGCCCACCCCCTGACCTTCTCCCGAGAGAAGACCGATTCATTTCTTACACCGCGAACGGCGGCAGCGGGGTGCGGATGCGCCGGTGCTCGTTCGTGATGTCGGTCTTGACGTGCCCGTCTTGCATACGGATGGTGCGCTGCGCTCGGTGGCCGAACTCCTCGTCATGCGTAATCAGCACGATGGTCATCCCGAGTTCGTGATGCAAATGGGCGAATAGCTCGAAAACGCCGTCGGCCGACACGGAATCAAGATTGCCCGTCGGCTCGTCGGCCAGCATCGCGATGGGCTCGTTGGCCAGCGAGCGGGCAATGGCTACGCGCTGACGCTCGCCGACCGAAAGTTTTTGCGGCAAATGGTTGGCTCGATGGCCCATGCCGACCAAGTCCAACAATTCCTTCGCCTTGTTCACCCGGGCGGACGCCGAAAGCGAACCCTCGAACATCGGCACCTGCACGTTTTCGAGCGAAGTCAGAATCGGCAGCAGGTGGAATGATTGAAACACGAAGCCGAACTGCTGCACTCGGATGCGGTCGAGGCTGCGGGTTTTGGAATACGGCTGACCGTCGAAGACGACATCGCCCGAGGTCGGCTTGTCGAGCGCGCCCAGCAGATTCAGCAACGTTGATTTGCCGCTGCCGCTGGGGCCCATGATCGCCACGTATTCGCCGCGTCGAATGCTGATGTTCACATCCTCGACGGCATGAACTTGTCCGTCGGGATAGAGCTTCGACAGATGCTCGGTGCGGAACAGGTAAGGATCTCGGCTGCGGTTATTCATGGCGGAGGGCCTCCGTCGGTAGAAGTTGTGCGCCTCGGTAGGCCGGATAGGCCGCCCCCAGCAATCCGACGCACAGGGCCATAACGATGCCGGCTGCAACGATCTCGGGCGAAATACGAGGATCCAAAAGTCCCGCAACCGCCGGATGACGTCCCAGAAGCGGCGTGAATATCATGGCGGCCACGGAGCCGATGATACCGCCGCAAAGACTCAACAGCACCGACTCGGTCAAAATCATCCGCACGATGCGCGATTGCCGCCAACCGATGGCCCGCAAAATGCCGATTTCCTTGGTCCGTTCCGAAACCGACATGATCATCGTGTTCAACATGCCCACCGCTCCGATGATGATCGCGATGGCCGAGATGATCCACGACATGGCGCGAATAAACTGGATTTCCGTCGTGGTGGAAACCGTTTCCAGCACGCTTTTTGCTTCGACGTTCGGGCCTAACTCGGTGATGGCTTTACAGATCCGCTCCACCTCCGCATCCTCGGGCTTATCGACCACAATGGCATAGCCGGTCACTTGGCCCTCGCGGCCCATGAACTTTTGTAGGGCTGGCAGCAAAACCCACATGCTGCTCGACTCATAGGGGTTGGGGCTTTTCACGATCCCTTTCACGGTATACTCGCCGTCGTCGAACAGCGGCAGCTTATCGCCGACCTTTTTGTTCACGGTCTGCGCCAACTCCTCGCCCAGCAAAACGCCGTGCCGGTCGGCGGCCGTCAACCAGTGTCCGCCCGGCAGAATGTTCAGGGCTTTCATGGCCTCCGAGTCGCCGATCCAGGCCTGCACAACCAGGGCATGAATCCCAAGCTCTTCCAGCGACGTGTAATCGACCAACCCCGTGTTGACCTGTTTCACGCCCGGTATTTTGGCGATTTCGTCGCCTAATTTCTCGGGCAATGTGCTGGTCAACCGCTGCTTGGCGCCTTTCTGCTGCACGATGATCGAAATTTTTTGTGCGTCGTAGATCGACAAAAACGCTTGGATGGAACTACTCGAAACGCCGACCAACGCTACAACCGCCCCCACCGCGACAGCCATGCCGATAACGGTTAGGCAAGATCGAACGCGGCGGCGGACGACATTTTTTAACACAAACGCATAAAATCGCATGACAGCTCCTGCCAGGGGGTCTTCCGAGTCATTGTCATGGTGCGAGGTAGGTTCTGTCAACGGTTTGTGGGCAAAGAACGCCACGGAAGCATGAAAATTGCCGCATTGAGCCGTAATATCCGAAAAGAGTTTCGTCGTTTCCCTAAAGCCCGCTGTCGATAAGATTTCCCAAGGGAACTGCAAAGTCGTTGGCCAGCGAGGAACCGTCATCCTGAGCGAAGCGAAGGATCTCGTTGGCATATTGGGACTTATATAGGCTTACGGAGATTCTTCGCTTCGCTCAGAATGACGGTTTATGGAGACTTTGCAGTTCTCCTGCAAGATTTCCCGTGCAGAGGGTCTGTTTCTGGGCCAAATTATCGGGTGCGGGAAGGATTGTTGGCGTTTTTACGACCGTCATACCGAAGACTATGCGAGTCGCCGGTGGTCGGGCTTCCTAGCGGTCCTTTCGTTCAAGCGGTGAAGGACTGGCCGGCGTGGCGGCGTACCCCCAGCGAGGGCGGTGGTTTTTCCTGCCGATACCTCTTCCACGCAACCGAAGATCGTTTATAATAACGAGTCTATTTACTCGCCGCTGTAACTATCGTAAGAGTGGATCGCTATTATGCCGAAGATGAAAACCCACAAGGGGACGAAAAAACGCTTCCGCGTTACTGCCAATGGAAAGGTGAAGCATCGCTCCGCCGGAACCAGCCACTTGGCCTCGCGGATGAGCCACAAACGCAAGCGCAACCTTCGCGGTACGGATGTCGTTGACACCGTCGAGTCGGCGAAGATTCGCCTCGTCCTCGGAAAGCACAGCTACTAAATTTTGCCAGCGAGACGGGCGACCGGAACGCTTCCCGCGTGTGGGAAGGGCCTGGCTCTCGCATATACGATTGATCCGTGAATGATCGCCGTTCAACGCACGGTTTTCCGCCGCAAGGCGCTTTCGCTGCGTTTCAGGCCCAACGGATCCAGAAAGTGTTAGTCACATGAGAACGACCAAGGGTGCAGCCCGCAATCGGGCAAAAAATCGTCTGTTCAAACGAGCCAAGGGCTACGTCGGCGGACGCCGACGTCTGCTGCGGACCGTCAAGGAAAACCTGGTTCGCGCCGGCGTATACGCCTTCCGCGATCGCCGCAACCGTAAGCGTGATTTCCGCCGCCTGTGGATCATCCGCGTCAATGCCGCGGTCCGGGCCTTCGGTTTGCGCTACAGTGAATTCATCGCAGGGCTGGTCAAAGCCAATATCGAGTTGGACCGCCGCGTACTGGCCGACATGGCCGTCAACGATCCGCAAGGATTCGAGGCCGTCGTCGACTTGGTCAAGAAGGCGATTGCGAAGTAACACGGATCGGAAATACAACCCGAAACAAAATCGTAACCGCGGAGGATACAGAGGGCGCAGAGAAAGAAGAATTTTTGGAACCTGTTCTTGTTGGCTGTTTCGGGGAGATTCCGTCGTTATCCAGCAACTAACCCCATGATTCTTTTCTCTCTGCGTCCTCTGTGTCCTCTGCGGTTTATCCTTTTATTCGGGCGGTTTTTCTAAACATTTTTTTGAGTTCTTCGTTCTTATGGCTCTTGCTGAATTCCTATCGGAGTTGGATTCCCTGGCGCGTGATGCCGTTGCCGCGTTCACTGCCGCTGCCGACGCTGCCGCACTCGAAGCCGCGAGGATTGAGTTCCTAGGCGCGAAAAGCGGCCGGCTGAAGGCCGTTCAAAAAGGCTTGGGCGGCGTCGATAAGGCCGACAAGCCCGCCGCCGGCAAACGATTCAATGAAGTGAAGCAAGAGATCGAAGCCGCCCAAGAGGTTGCCGCCGGTCGGCTTTCCAAAACCGTAGGCCCCGCGGTCGGCGCCACGCAATTCGATCCCACGGTGCCGGGCGTTCGCGTGCGTTTGGGCCGCCCGCATCCCGTCACACAAACGATCGAGGAGTTGCGCGAGATCATGGGCCGGCTGGGGTTCAGCGTGGTCGATGGTCCCGAGGTCGAGGATTCGTGGCACAATTTCGACGCCCTGAACATTCCCGCCGCGCATCCCGCCCGCGATCCGCTCGAAAATTTCTATCTGGCCGTGGCTGGGAGCGGTCAGCGGTCAGCGGTCAGCGGTCAGCG
>CAZNMP010000287.1:0-1133 GCA_964573875.1 uncultured Planctomycetaceae bacterium
AGCGGATCGCGATTCCCCCAGGTATTATTGCAGATGTTTTCTTTTGGGTATGTGAGTGCGCCTGTAGGGCGGCGTTTAGGTCTTTTTGGTTGAGGATGAGGAGCAGTAGAAATAATGGCCACAGATATTCGACTTCGCGAGAGCTTGCCTTTGCTGACCGAGCGATTGGTTGACACGTATGCCGAAGTGGGCAACATCAGCCATCTGGGCCATTGTCCTTTGCCGAATTATGACACGGTGGTTGCCGCGACGGACGATCTGAAAGAGGTGTTGTATCCCGGCTATCGTCGTCGTGACGGACTGCATTTGAATAACGTCACTTACCACGTGGGCGATCTGATCGACCGGCTGCACGACACGCTGACGGTGCAGATTGGGCGAGCCATTCGACATGAGACGCTCAGGAGCGGGCAATGCAATCCGCAACAAACGCAGGATTATGAGGCATTGGGGCAGGCAAAAACGATTGCATTTTTGGAGCAGTTGCCCGAGCTGCGAAAGATTCTGGCAATGGACGTGCAGGCGGCCTACGACGGCGATCCTGCGTGCAAATCGCTGGACGAGGTGATTTTTTGTTATCCAGGCTTGGACGCGATTACGGTTTATCGGTTGGCGCATCTTTTGCACAAACAGGGAGTGCCGCTGATTCCACGCATGATGACGGAGTGGGCGCATAGCCGCACAGGCATTGATATTCATCCCGGGGCAGAGATCGGCCGCTATTTCTTTATTGATCACGGCACGGGCGTTGTGATCGGAGAGACGACGGAGATCGGCGACTGGGTCAAGCTATATCAAGGCGTGACGTTGGGTGCGCTTAGTTTTGCCACGGATACGGAGGGCAACTTGGTTCGCGGAACGAAGCGGCATCCAACGATCGAGGATCGCGTGGTGGTGTATGCCAACGCGACGATTCTGGGAGGCAATACGGTTGTCGGGCGCGGTTCGGTGATTGGATCGAGCGTGTGGCTGACGCGGTCGGTGGCGGCGGGGACGACAGTGACGATGGAAAGCCCACAGCTTAGGATCCGAGGGGAGGAGCCGGAGGAGTTTGCTTGGGCGATATGATTGCGTTGTAGAGGCAACGCACCCTCACCCCCGGCCCCTCTCCCGCAAGCGGGCGAGGGGAGGTA
>CAZNMP010000287.1:1233-4679 GCA_964573875.1 uncultured Planctomycetaceae bacterium
GGCTTGAGTTTTTGTAGTGGGAAAGTCGATGAGGAGGCAACGCACCCTCACCCCCGGCCCCTCTCCCGCAAGCGGGCGAGGGGAGGTAGATGCGAAGCCGCAAGCGGCTTGAGTTTTTGTAGTGGGAAAGTCGATGAGGAGGCAACGCACCCTCACCCCCAGCCCCTCTCCCGCAAGCGGGCGAGGGGAGGTAGATGCGAAGCCGCAAGCGGCTGGCGTGGAGCGGCTGGTGTGGAGCGGGCGAGGGGAGAAATTTTAGGCGGCGTAGGAAGCGGAAGAGGATTCGACATCGAGCGTGGAATTCTCATCGTATTCGTCATCTTCTTGCTCATCCGATTTCGGGGCAAAGCCGCCGACGACCAACAGATTGGGCAACAACAGTGAGTTGAACATGTTGAAGCCCATTGCGATGGTCAGAACACGTCCGAGACTTTGGAGTCCTTGGTGGTTGGCGACCATCAGCGCGCCGAAGCCGACCATGGTGGTCAGGGTGTTGACGACGACGGCAACGATGACGGGGTTGCTGGCGCCGCGGTAGGGGCCGCGGTGGCATCGCATTTCATGGATGAGGTTGATGCCGGTATCCATGCCTAGGCCGAGCATCAGCGGAAGAACGATCATATTGGCGGGATTCAGGGGGATGTTGAGCAAGCCCATGAAGCCGAGGGTTTGCAACATGCCGATGCCCATGGGCAGGGCGGCCAATAATGTGTGCCCGACGCGGCGGAAATCGAGGAAGACAAGCGGGACGATGGCGATCAGGGCGTACCAAGCGGCTTGCTCGAAGCTGCGTTTCATGTGCCGCGAGGCTTCGTAGACTTGCAGAGGGTTGCCCGTGGCTTCTGGATCAATGCTTCGAATCTCATGAACGAACTGGCTCATGGGGCCGACTTCCCAAATATTGGCTTTGCTATAGACCTGGAGGAGGTAGCTGCCCGATTTGCCGATGAAGCGAGTTCGGACGCTTTCGGGCAGGTCGGTAAGTTGCGGCGGCTGAGGTTCGGAACTGGCCTGGAGTTTTTGCAGGCGCGCGAGCAGATCACTTGCCATGTTTTGCTGATATTCGCTAACGCGGCGGTTGTATTCGTTGGGCGAGAACTGGCGGAGCATATTGCGCAGTTGTTCGAGACCGGCGGCGGCCTGAGCGGCGGCCGGCTGAGAGGCGAGCATCGTTTGTGCGCCGGCAAGCATTTCATCAAGTGCGGCGGGCGGTGTAACGGGAATTTGCGGCGCTTGTTGCGGCAGATTCTTTAGCCGACCGTGGATGCGCTCAATAATGGGACGTTTGGCGTCCAGATTAGCAGGGATCGCCGAGGCGATTTCGACGACACGTTCGACGGAGGGCAGCTTGAGGAAAGCTTCTTTTTTGGCGGCGGCTTCCTCGGGGGTTTGTGCGATGGATAAAGCAAACCATGCGCTGCGATTGGTCAGGTTGAACAGTTTGTGTTCCAGTTCGACGCATTCGAGGCCGGTGGGTTGGAGGTTCAGGAGGTTATAGTCGTAGCGGAGGTAATGGATGCCGATGGCGGCGATGATCGTCAATGCGCCGGAGACCGCAAGGCTGAGACGCGGGTAATAGAACAAAGGGGCGAGCCAGAAGCGGAGGTTAAGAGGCTCGGGCAGCTTTCCGCGCGTGCCGTCGGAGTCGAACATTCGGATCATGGCGGGCAGAACGGCGGTTTCACCGAGCCAGCAGAGCAGGACTCCGCCGCCGGCGATGACGCCCAACTGGGAGACGCCGGGGAATTCGGTCAAACCCGCGGCGAAGAAGGAGATGGCAGAGGTCAGAGCGCCGGTTAAGATGCCGGGGCCCACCAGGCCGGAAGTGCGGATCAAAGCCTCGCTGGTGGAGTCGGTATGTTCGCGAAGCTGTAGATAGCGGGAGACATAGTAGATGCCGTAGTCGATGCCCATGTCGAAGAGGATCGAGGCGAAGGCGATGCTGAGGACGTTGACGTATCCGATGGTGAGAGTGATGACGCCGCATGCCCAGATGGTGCCTGCCACAAGGGCCGTCATGGCCAAGATGGAGTGCCGGAAACCGCCAAAGGCGATGATCATGACGGCCAAGACGCCGGCGAAGGAGAGGAAAGTTGCGGCCGACATGGATTGTTCGCTCGACTGCATTTCGTCGAACTCGATGATTGGCAAGCCGGTCAGACCGATTTTGACGCCGGGGTGTCTGGATTGGACCTCGGAGTTGATTTGCCGCAAAACTTTGATGGATTCATTGTTTTGGGCGAAACTTTGGCGGTCTTCTTCGAGGAAGCGGAGAACGACGAATCCGAGTCGGCCGTCTTCGGCGAGGAGGCGGTCGGCGGCGGATTCGGCGGATTTGGACCGGGAGAGAGTCATTTCGGGCCAGGGCGATTTATAGCCGCCCGACTGGCCGAGAGCGGCGGCAAGGCCGGAAGTGACTCGCGGCAACTCGGATTGCATGGCGGCCATGATTTGCTGCCGCTGGGCGTCGGAACCGCCGGACATGGCGGCACCCATCCACTGGGCCATGCCGCCGATGTTTAGTTGCGACCAGTTGCCTTGCAGGATTGGCTGGGCCTGATCGAGGAAGCCGTCGATTTGCTGGAGTTCTTCAGGTTTGAGGTAGTAGAGTCCTTTGCCGCGGAGTTTGGGGGCATCGGCATCGCGCAGAGAAAGCACGGCGCCGAACAAATCTTTACGTTTGGCGAGGTTTTGGGCAACGTCGTCGAGGGCTGGTATGACTTGCTCTGAGCGGTCGCTTTCGACAACGACGACAACGTCTTCTTTCGAGCCGAATTCCTCGGTGTACTTGAGCCATCGGCGATTGTAATCGCTTTTGGGGTCGAGCAACTCGGCGCGGCTGGTGCGGAAGCCCATCTGGGTCATGGTTAGCCAAACGGAGGCAACCACGGCGGCACCGGCGATGGCCAGGGTGAAGGAGGGAAAGCGGATCACCGAGCGGGTGAGCCACTCTAATGGGCGAGCCATCCATGAAGGATCTGCCTGCGGCATCCGTTCCGAGGGCATTGTGTTCATCCAGTGTAGAATGCGGCAAAACTGGTGCGAACTTGCGGAAAAGACTGCATGTCGGGCCAGTCCGCGCGCAAAGATTCAACACGTTTAAGCAGGCATTGTAGCCGTAATTACCGCACAGGCCAAGAGCAGTTTGGGGAAATGGGAGAGTTGTAAGTGCTGTGGCAGTAAGCGATTGCGGTCACGCTGGGCGACAGGCGTGATTGTGAATGTCGGCGATGGCCTCTATTGCCTGCCGAGGTATAAGATGTTGGGTTTGGTAGATCGCAAACTCTTGATTACGGGCCGCCCGTTGGTCGGCCTGCCGACATTGCTGATCTGAAGACTCAAGAGCTTTCCGCAAGCCATCTTTGGATGTTTGCAAAGACGAGATCGGTGATTCGGGAGGGGACATTGTAGGCTGGATAGCCATTGGTATGGATACCGACGACAGT
>CAZNMP010000288.1:0-4675 GCA_964573875.1 uncultured Planctomycetaceae bacterium
ATTTCTTGTGGTCAAGTTGGATAAGTGGTGTTGTTAATCTGCCACTGGTTTGGCGGCTTGGCCGCAGGGCCGCCGTGCCGGCGGCCGCTAAACAAGGGTTGACGTGCCAGCGGTGGCTAAACAAGGGTTGACGTGCCGGCGGCCGCAAAACTGTTGTGCAATCTACGCACATTCCGGGAGCTGTTAGCTCCCGGCTATATTGTTGTGCATTGTGCAGTTCGAGGGCAAACCGCCATAATCTTTTTACTACGCCCATTCGTTCTGCAATCCAGCAATCGATGTGAAGATGCGGCAGTCTCTTGCATAACCGTTACATTCCACATGTTCTGATCATTCGCGAGGATGGTAAGATTTGCGCTGTCTGTAATCTTCCGCGCATCCCTACAGGTTTCCTAGAAGGAAATTCTTTCCTGAGCCCTATTTTGATGACTTTTGTCAACCATGATGTATCCTTCCTACATTGACACGTCCTAAAAATACAATATCCCGTAGCGGAGGATGCCCATGGTTGCCGGTAAGAAATCGAGTGCGCAGCGAGTGAAGGGAAAGCATGTAGCAGCGGTGAAGAAGGCATCGGCCAAGCCGACGGCCCCGGCTTCGCCGAGCAGTGTTGCCACGATAGATCGCCGGGAGAGTCGAGATCGCCGTGCGGAGAAAGAGCGACGTGTTCATAGCGTGCCGGTAGCGGAAGAACGCCGGGTGTTGGAGCGTCGGGTCAAGGTAAGCCGCCGCCGCCAGATTGACCCCACGACCTGCGAGCGCGACTACACGCCGGACGAAATTGAATTCATGGCTGCCTTGGACGATTACAAGCGTCGCAGTGGGCGGATGTTCCCGACTTGCAGCGAAGTGCTGGAAGTGTTGAAGAAGCTTGGTTATGAAAAGCGCCCCGTAGCCGAGCCGACCCCCCTGCCGGCAGTAGTTATGCCTATGACGACGACCGAGAGCGTGACGACTGCCAGTTGAACAAGGATCGGCGCCTTTGTTGTTAAAATGGGATGTGTATAAAGCGGGCGGGCTTTTTTGCCGTGTTGGTGTGTGGTTGGACACGGCAGACAAGGCTCGCCCGCTTGTTTTTTGGAGAATTACCGCAAGCGGTTGCGGTTTGTTGGAGGGCACAATGGCCGACGGTTTGTTGCCCGCTAAACGTGCTATCGTTGTGATTCGTTGTCGTGTAGTTTTTGAAAACCGCTCTTGCTTCCGTTGAGGATGCTCGGTATCCTCACTTTCCCGTTTGGTATTGGTCCGAGGCAAGGAAGCCGTGATTACGTCCATTTCTCATAGAGCGAGCCGCAGATTATCCAGCGTTTGGTCGGGCGGCATTGCCGTTTTGCTTTCCGCGGGATTTTTGGGATTGACCGGCTGCGGAAGTATCGATGCTCAGGGGCAAAATGCCGAGGGCGTTCGGCTTTTCCAGCAAGCACGCTACCAGGAAGCGACCAAGCAGTTTCAGGAAGCGACCTATTCGGATCCGAACAACGCGGATGCCTATTACAATTTAGCGGCCACCTATCATCGCATCGGGCGGGTTGAGCATCGCAAGGCGGATTTGGATCAGGCGGAAACGTATTACAATCTTTGTTTGGACCGCGACGGCAACCACACGGATTGTTACCGAGGGCTGGCCGTATTGCTGGCCGAACAAGGGCGCAACGAAGAGGCGTTTCGGCTGATCGAGGGTTGGGGGCAACGGCAGCCGAATTCGGCCGACGCCAAGATCGAGTTGGCTCGGTTGAATGAGGAGTTCGGCAATCGCCAAGCGGCGAAGGAGCATCTGATCGAGGCTTTGGCCGCTCAGCCCGACAACCCCAGGGCCTTGACCGCACTTGGCAAGATCCGTGAAGACGCCGGCGAAAAAACACAGGCGTTGGCCAACTATCAACGTTCACTCAGTTACGACAGTCGGCAGCCGCATGTGGCTGCTCGGTTGTCGGCTCTTCAAACCGGCACGACTTCCACGGGTACGACCCTTGCCGCGGTTCCACCGACCGTTGAGCAAGGCACTCGCATGGCCGAACGCACTTCGGCCGTGGCGAAGTAGAGTGCCGTTCTTTGTGCGTATGGCTAATCGCCGAAGCAATTGCCGTTGATGGCTTCTCCGCCGGCTCGAGTGCATAGGGCATGGTAGGCTGTTGTTTCGATGGATTGGGAAACGAGCCGCACCGAGCCGTCGCAGGAAAGGAAATTCGTGCCTGAAGGGTGATTGCTGCTGAAGTTGTGCGCGTCGTCCTGTTCACTATTCGGCGGATAACTGGCGGTGCCCAAGATCAGGCCGGGTGAGCATTCATCGCCGGAGGGGGCCCCAATCCAAGTAGAATAGCTCAGTCGAGAAGTTCTTTCGCCGGCTAAGAAGGTTTGGCTGAGGCCATCGCGGATATCGGCGAAACGGACGCTGCTATTGTGGAAGAAAACGCCGTTTCCGGTGCATAGCTGACCGTCAGCGACGGCGCCGCATTTGTGCAGATCTTCGGTGCCGAAGACGCCGATGAAGTTGGCCGTTGAAAGTTTGGCAATGGCTGCGCCGCCGGCTTCGTCGGGCTTCCATTCAAAGGAAGGGTCGCCGCTGTCGGAGGGACAGCGATAGACTGCAAGCAGAAATGCACAGACTTCGGCATTTTCGGGGGCGGCAATGGATTTCTCGTAGTGGATCATCGTTTTCGCGACGTTCTGTTGTTCGAGATAAGGCAAGATACAGGCGGCCCAACCCCAGCCCGGCTCGCCAAGTGGAGAAGGCAATTTCGTGGAGGCGTTATAGGCTCGCCAACCGGATGGCAAACACCGAAACGTGTCGTGGTAGAGATGGAGGCCCAAGCCGACCTGCTTTAGATTATTGGTGCAGCTCATGCGACGAGCCGCCTCGCGGGCGGCTTGCACGGCCGGCAACAAGAGTGAAATCAGAATTCCGATGATCGTTATCACGACCAAAAGTTCGACAAGGGTAAAGCCGCGTATCTTTCGCGCAAACATGGAAATGTCTCCTATGCGTCCTACATTGCTAATGAACCGTTCCGCGGCCAATCAGGCTAGCAAACTCGGCTGAAACAGCCGTGTTTGCGGTTGAATCTTGAACATTGGCAATGTCGGTATCAAAAAACGTGAATGTGCCCTCGCATCGCCGATTGGTGGATGCAGCGAGTGCGCAGGGAGAACCCTAGAGAAAGTCAAAGCAACAGAAAGGGGTATTCACGCGGAGACAGGCGGAGCACGGCTTTGCCATGCGGAGAAAAGAACGCTGAAGCAGAGAGGAGGCGACGGCGCGGCAACGTTTTGGACCAGATTGCCAAGCTCGGCCGCCGCGGCGATCGTCAAGGGGGCGGGCTTTTGGGCCAGAAACTGGCAGACGGAGCAATCGTGCTCGTCGTCGGCATGGGAGGCGGCGAAGCCTGACCGCAGCGGTTGGTCTTCATCGTGCTTGTCGTGGTGGTGGAACCGCGCAGAAGTGACCACGACCAGCAAATAGCCGGTTGCCAGCAAGAGCGATAATAAGCGGTTTCGTTGTAACATGGGCGGTCCGACTTGATAACCCAATACAGTTTCATGCTATACTGGGCCGTTGCGTCGGTCAAGCAGCCATGTCGGTTAGTTTTGGATTAGTCGCCAAAACACGATGCAATTGCTCGGGGGAATGTGTTTGGTCGGCGGGGCGTTCGCGGTGCCAATCGTCGTGCGTGGGCACCAGCGAATCGCAGTAGGGCCAGGGATCGAAGGGATCGTAGCCTAGGGCCGTGATGAGCTTGCTGCAATCCATGCAGACGTTGCCGGCACGGGGCGGCATAGGGCCTGCTTCAAGACGAGGAATTCCTTGCAGGCAATCGGGATCGTATCCGCCCACGCGATTGATGACTTGTGCTATTTGATAGAGGCTCAAACGCCGTTTTGCGCCGGCGTGGAAGATGCCGGACATTTCGTTGACCAACATCGTTTCGCAAAGGCGATTGAGGCAGTCGGTATAAGTGGGCGTTCGGATTTCATCCGTATAGAGCGTGGCGGGCCGCGATTTTTTGAACCGCGAGGTGATCCAATCGATGGCCCCGGCATGGCCGCTGAAACTGACGCCCATGGGCAGCGAGATGCGCAAAATACAGGCAGTCGGATCGACGGCCTGGATGGCTTCTTCACCGGCGGCCATTGTGCGGCCGTAGACGGTCACGGGATCGGTTGGATCGGTTTCGACGTAACCGCCGACTCCTTCGTCGCCCGAAAAAACCAGGTCGCACGACAGATGAACCATTCGGACGCCGCGCGGCACGGTTTGCGTAAGCAAGTTTTGGATGCCCTCGACATTGATGCGCCAAGCGATTTCCGGGGCCATTTCGCATTGTTTCAAGGCGCAGTTGCCGGCGCAATCGAGCACGGAGCCGAATTGATATTGGTCGAACAGGCGTTGCAGACCCTCTTGATCCTCGGCGTTGCAAGATACGATCCCCGGGCCGGATAAGCGAACGTTGTCGATTTGACGAATGCCGATGACCTGGCCGGGATACTTCGCGGCGAAATAGGCCATGGCATTGTAGCCGGGCACGCCGGCGACGCCGGTGATCAACAGGGGCAAGGGAACTTCAGGTGGGGCGTTGTTGCGGCGAATCATGGCTTCTTTTCGGCTTTGCTCTTGGCAGCCGTGACATCGAATTCAAGCGAGGCCTTTCCGCTCTTTTTCGAGAGCAGATCGTTGATC
>CAZNMP010000289.1:0-4671 GCA_964573875.1 uncultured Planctomycetaceae bacterium
GCTGGAGGCGGGGCACCAGGTCATCGGGGTCGATAATCTGAATGACGCTTACGATCCGCGCTTGAAGCAATGGCGGCTTGCACAGCTTCAGGGTTACAAGGGTTTTTCGTTTCATCATCTTGATATCGCCGAGCGGAACGGTTTGGAGCCGTTGTTTGTTTCCGATGGTTCACAACCGCCGTATACGGCCGTGATCAATCTGGCGGCAAGGGCGGGCGTCCGACCGTCGGTGGCCAACCCTTGGGTTTATTTTCAGGTCAATTGCGAAGGCACATTGAACTTGCTGGATCTTTGCAGGCAATCGGGGGTTCGCAAGTTTTTGTTGGCCTCCACGTCGAGTCTTTACGGCAAAGACAACACGGCGCCCTATCGCGAGGATGCCGACACGAACCGGCCTTTGTCGCCGTATGCGGCGTCGAAAAAAGCCGCCGAGGCGATTGCCTATACCTATCATCACTTGTATGGGATCGACGTTTCCATTCCCCGCTACTTTACGGTCTATGGACCTGCGGGCCGGCCCGACATGAGTGTCTTCCGCTTTGTTCGGCTCATTGCCGAGGGAGAGCCGATCACTGTTTTTGGCGATGGAACGCAGAGCCGCGATTTCACCTATGTGGACGACATTGCTTTGGGAACGATCGCCGCCTTGAAGCCACTTGGCTTTGAAGTCATCAATCTTGGCGGCGATCGCGTTACGGCTTTGAGCACGGTGATCGAGCAAATCGCGGAATTGACCGGCAAGAAGCCTCGGATCGAATATCGTCCGGCCCATCCTGCGGACGTTCCAACTACCTGGGCCGATGTTTCCAAAGCCGCTCGATTGCTGGATTGGAAGCCTCGCGTGCGGATTGAAGAGGGCCTTCGACTCTCGGTCGAATGGTATTTCAACAACCGTGAATTGGCGCGATCGTTGGAATTGTAGGGTTTTCGACAGGCACGTGCATGGGACGTGAACCACATGAATAGAGCGTGGTGATTTTGTTTAGATGCGTCCGCGGTGTTCGATCCAGGCGGCGGTGGCGTGTTTTTCGAGGACGATGGTTTCGGCACGGCGACGGGCGGCATCGGAAAGTGTGCCGGTTTGCCATCCGCCGGGCAGGACTTCGGCAAGTCGTTTGAGCCACGCTTCAGTGAGTTGGTCAGGCGAAATCTGTCGGCCGGTCAGTTCTTTCAGGCCGTCGAGTTCGGGGGCGGCGGCGGATCGGGCCAGTAAGACACTGCCGTGTTGAAGGACTGCACCGCGACAACGACGCTGGGCGCTGCCGGTGATTTTGGTTTCGCCGATGAGGACGTCGCCTGGTGCGCGGCGTTGGAAACAGAGGAAGGGTTGGGGGTGAGGGGGGAGAGGAGAGGGGAGAGGGGATTGGGGATTGGGGATTGGGGATTTGGAGATTGGGGATTTTGGGATTTCGGGATTTTGGGATTTTGGGGCCGATTCACTAGCCACTGACCACTGGCCACTGGCCACCTGTGCTGAAGGCTGACCGCCCTCACCCCCGGCCCCTCTCCCGCTTGCGGGCGAGGGGAGAGACGAGCTCTCACTCCCGATCTCTTTTCCAGTGGGTGAGGGGAGAGATGCGTCCTCACCCTGGGCTTCATTCCCAGTGGGCGAGGGGGGAGTGAGGTTTTCACAACTGCCGGGCCAATGGTGTATGTGGGGCTGGGCGAACATAAAGGCCTCGATTCCCCATTGGGCCAGGGTTGCGATCAGTGTTTTGTGAACGGCTTGGTAGAAGCCGAGACGGTCGATGGCCAGCGGGTGGCGGTCGGGCACGGCAATGCTATAGGTTAGTTCGAGGTCGTGCATGATGGCCCCGCCGCCGCTGGAACGACGAACGACGGCCGAATGACTGCTCGCCTTGTGCTGCCAGCGGTCGGCGTAGGTTTGGAAGTAGCCTAGCGAGAGCGTCGGCTCGGACCATTGGTAGAAACGCAACGTGCATTGGCCCTCAGCAGCGGCAGCTTCCAGCAATGCCTCGTCGACGGCCATGTTCCATGGGCCGGGAGCAGGCGGATCGAGAAGGAGGAGGAAGGGGGGAAGAGAGGAGAGAGGAGAGGGGAGAGGGGAGAGAGATTTATGATTTATGATTTCTGATTTATGATTTACGACCTCTGTGTCCTGGACACTGGACACAGTCCCATCATTGCTGGTTACTTTTTCTGGCCCCTGACCCCTGACCCCTGACCTCTCTTTACTAGCCACTGGTCGCTGACCACTGGCCACTTGTGCTGATGGCTGGCCGCCCTCACCCCCGGCCCCTCTCCCGCAAGCGGGCGAGGGGAGATTTTTTTCACTGGCCACTGACCACTGACCACTGGCCACTAATTGCTGGCCACTGGCCACTTTTTCCTTGCTGCTTGTGCCGCTCATCCCTGACTCCAACGCAGGATGGGTTTTCGAGCGGCGGTGACTTCGTCGGGATGGCAGATGGGCGTGGTTTGTGGCGCGTCGTGCAAGAGTTCGGCCGATTCTTCGACGATTTTGGCCAGAGTGTCGGCAAAAGCGTCGAGCGTGGCACGGCTTTCGGTCTCGGTCGGTTCGATCATCATCGCCTCATGCACGATCAACGGGAAATAGACCGTGGGGGCGTGGTAACCGTAGTCTATCAGCCGCTTGGCGATGTCCATGGTGGAAATGTTTTTCGAGGCTTTCAAGCTTTCGCCGGAGGCAACGAATTCGTGCATGCAGCGGTCGCCGTGTGGAACGGGCAGGAAACTTTTCACGCGGGCCAGGAGATAATTGGCGTTTAGAACGGCATCTTCGGCGATGCGGCGGAGGCCTTCGGGGCCGTGGGAGCGGATGTAGCAGTACATGCGGACCAAAACGCCGACGTTGCCGAAGAAGTTGCGCACGCGGCCGATCGACTTGGGTCGATTGTAGTCGAGGTGATAGCCGCGGCCGTCTTTGACGACCAACGGCACGGGGAGGAAGGGGGCCAATGCTTCGGAGACAGCGATGGGGCCGGCGCCGGGGCCGCCGCCGCCGTGCGGGCCGCTGAAGGTTTTGTGCGGGTTGAAGTGCATCAGGTCGGCCCCGAAATCGCCCGGGCGCGTGACGCCCAAGATGGCGTTCATGTTGGCGCCGTCGAGATAGACCAGACCGCCGACGTCGTGGACCATCTTGGCGATTTGCTTGATGTTGGGCTCGAACAGGCCGAGCGTGTTCGGATTGGTAATCATGAACACGGCTGTTTCGTCGTTCAGCTTTGAGGCGAGATCGTCGAGATCGACGAAGCCTTGCTCGGTGCTTTTCACAGGCAGTACGCGGAAGCCGGCCATGGCTGCGCTGGCGGGATTGGTGCCGTGGGCGGCGTCGGGGATTAGGACGGTCGTGCGTTTTTCGCCGCGATCGCGGAAATAGGCGGCGGCCACGAGCAGGGCGGTCATTTCGCCATGTGCGCCGGCGGCGGGCTGAAGCGAGACGGCCGGCAGGCCTGCAATTTCGGCCAGCATGTGCTGCGATTGGTGCAGCAGGGCCAACATGCCTTGCAGCGTCGATTCAGGCTGATACGGATGCAGATCGAGCAGGCCGGGGAGGGACGAGAGCCGCTCGTTCCGCTTGGGGTTGTACTTCATCGTGCAAGAGCCCAGCGGATAGAAATTGGCATCAACCGACATATTTTTCGTCGAAAGATTGACGAAATGGCGCACGACGTCGGGTTCGGATAGTTCGGGGAGCGGGAGGGGCGTGTCGGCGATGGCATTTTGGGGGAGCAACGCGGCCAGCGGTTTTTCGGGCACGTCGCACGCGGGCAATTGCACCGCCCGGCAGCCGGGCTTGGACATTTCGAATAAGAGCTGGGTTGGCTGGGTGTTGGGCATGGTTCTACCTTCCGTAGTAATTTCCGAAGTCAACAGGCCGTTGGCGCAACTTGTTATCGAGTAATATGTTGCGGCATTTCTTGGGTATTGCTCCGCCAGGAAAAACTCAACGGGCGCGGGCTTCGTGCGATTGCCGAGGCCCTGATTTAGAAAGTGTAGCAAAACCCGGCAGGTCCAACCAGTAGCTGTCTGAGTTCGCCGGTGGCCTGTTTTTGTGGAAATACGCAATGCCCACGAGAATCACGAGTGTGGCCTCTCGGTGAGATCGCTTGGTAAAAGCCGAGTTGAGAGCGGTTGCCCAAGAACAAATTGTGGTGCAGGCGTCTCGCCTGCTCCGTGCAGCCGCGGGGGGCAGAAACCGTTTTGCGGAACAGACAAAAACGGTTCCTGGCACCTTTTATCCTTGGCGCCTTTTATCCTCCGATGTTTGGCAGTTCGTAGCCCTTTCGGCGCGGCCGCGAAAGCAGACTGTTTGCCTCGTCATCGCTGACGAATTTCTCGGCCTTTGGGTCCCAATGGAGCTTTCGTCCGAGTTTGCGGCAAATGTTGATCAGGTGGCAGACGGTTGTCGCGCGATGGCCCGTTTCAACGTCGGCGGCCGGCTTCTGACGGCTTTTTACACAATCGAAGAAGTTCTTGAAGTGCGGTACAGATTCCTGGGGACCGTTGACGGTATCGGGCGGGGCGTCCTTCAGCAGCTCCTTGGGATTTGCCCGGGCGTGACCGCGGAGGATCTCGATATTGCCCTTTTCGCCACGGAAGACCGCGCCGAGGTCCTCCATTGTGTGTCGCTGGCTGGAGAGCTTGAGAAGCGTTCCGTTGGCATACTTCAGCACAACCTTCGGCCAG
>CAZNMP010000290.1:0-4662 GCA_964573875.1 uncultured Planctomycetaceae bacterium
CGAATTCGTCGATGTGGCCGAAGAACTGGCTCGGAACCGCGCCAAGCAGATTTTTGGGGCGGAGCACGTGAACGTGCAACCGCACTCCGGCGCCCAGGCTAATACGGCCGTCTATTTTTCGACCCTCCAGCCAGGCGATGTCGTGTTGGGGCTGGATCTGGCCCACGGCGGACACCTTTCGCATGGAATGCGGTTGAACATTTCGGGAAAACTCTACGGCTTCTTGAGCTACGGCGTTCGGCAGGATACACACCGGATCGACTTCGATCAGGTTGCCGCGTTGGCACGCGAACACAAGCCAAAGATGATCGTGGCCGGGGCCAGCGCATATCCGCGCGAGATTCCACATGCCCGATTTGCCGAGATTGCGCGGGATTGCGGCGCGAAGTTGTTTGTCGATATGGCCCATTATGCCGGGCTCGTGGCGGCCAAGTTGCACGACGACCCGGTGCCATTGGCCGACTATGTGGCCTCGACGACGCACAAGACGTTGCGCGGCCCGCGCGGCGGCATTATTTTGTGCAAAGAAGCGTATGCCAAGGATATTGATCGAGCCGTATTCCCCGGCATCCAGGGCGGACCGCTGATGCACGTCGTGGCCGGCAAGGCAGCCTGTTTCGGCGAGATTCTGACGCCTGCCTATAAGCAATATGCGAAACAAGTGATCGACAATGCGAAGACGTTGGCCGACGTGTTGCTCGCCGGCGGCGTCAAGTTGGTCAGCGGCGGCACCGACAACCACCTGATCCTGGCCGACGTGACCGCGTTGGGCACGACCGGCAAAATCGCCGAGCAATCGCTCGACCGCTGCGGCATTACGGTCAATAAGAACATGATTCCGTTCGACCAGCGGAAGCCGATGGATCCGTCGGGCGTTCGGATCGGCACGCCTGCTTTGACCACGCGCGGCATGGGCTGCGACGAAATGCGTCGGATCGGCGGCTGGATTTTGGAAGTGTTGCGTTCGCCCGACGACGAGCAGCTTTCGCGTCGCATCCGCGGCGAAGTGGTCGAGCTATGCGGCCAATTCCCCGTGCCGGGCGATAAGTAAAAAGCGACAGTCGCTGAATCAAGCGGAGATTAGGCGGAACGCTAATCCTTGCTGATTTTCGCTAATGCTGATTCGTGTTGATTAGCGGGAATCGGTGTTGTTGATTTGTGGGGCAGCATGTTTTATTCATACCAACATGTCCTACAGCAAAACGATTGTATGCTTTGCCAATTCGCGCAAGTGGGGCGGCCGTTGCGTGGCGGGCAAGGAGTGGGAGCCGGATAGGCCGCGGATTCCCGGCGGATGGGTGCGGACGGTGAGCACTCGAGCGACGCACGAGCTTCTGGAGAAAGAACGCTGCTACGATGGTTTTCAGGAGCCGCAACCGCTCGACATCCTTCGGGTGCCGTGTTTGCGCTATGCCCCCGTTCGCCATCAGGCCGAGAATCATGTCATCCGTCCGGGGCATATCTGGGAGAGGCTGGACCGGCTGGCATGGGGGGATTTGCCGCATTGGATCGATGAGCCGAAGACGCTTTGGCCCCTGGGCGAAAGCAGTGCGGCTTTTTTGAATAATCGCGTAAGCACTGGGCAAGAGGATGGAATTTCGCTATACCTAATTCAGGTTGAGCGGCTGCGATTGTTGGTGGGATCCAAGGCTCCCGGCTACGCGGACTCGAGACGTATCGTGCGAGGTGATTTTGCGTATCGCAACGTCCGTTACCGCATGGCCGTGACGGATCCCGTCGTCGAGCAAGAGTATCTGGGCAGAACAGATGGACGTTATGATCTGCCTGGCGCAGTTCTTTGTGTGAGCCTCGGCGATCCGTATGAAGGTTATTATTACAAGTTGATCGCCACGGTGCTTGTTGCGGATCGATTCCCATGATTTACACCATCGGACATTCGAATCACGAACCGGCGGTATTCTTGGAACTGTTGCGGCAGCACGGCATTACGGCCGTGGGCGACGTGCGGTCGAGTCCCTATAGCCGTTATGCCTCGCAGTTTTCACGCGAACCGCTTGCAGTCCTACTGGCCGAGGCGGGGATTGCCTATGTGTTTCTCGGCAAGGAGCTGGGGGCTCGCAGTGACAATCCCGCTTGTTACGTTCAAGGAAAGGTGCAGCTCGATCGTTTGGCGAAAGAGCCGTGCTTTCAGGAGGGCATTGATCGAGTCCTTCATGGATTGGATCGGTATAAAATCGCTTTGATGTGTGCGGAGAAGGATCCCGTGGATTGCCATCGGGCGCTGCTGGTCGCCCGCAGGCTTTCCGAACTCGGCATTCCCGTGGGACATATTCATGCCGATGGCAGCCTTGAGCTTCACGGGGAGATGGAAACGAGGCTTTTAGCCTTATGCAAACTGCCCGAGGGCGACTTGTTCACGAGTCGAGAAGAATTTATCGCCGATGCTTATTCGATCCAAAGCGCAAGGGTCGCCTATTTCGACGAAACGATGCACGATCCGGAGACGACCGTAGCCCGATGACCATTTTCACGATTGGATTTACAAAGAAGAACGCGGAGCAATTTTTTTCGGCCTTAAAACGACCGGGGCTGGATCGCATTGTCGATGTGCGACTGAACAATGCCTCGCAGCTTGCCGGCTTCACGAAAAAGAATGATTTACAGTTTTTTCTTCGTGAAATTTGCGGATTGGATTACGTTCATTTGCCTGAATTGGCGCCCACGCAGGAAATTCTTGACGCTTACAAGAAAAACGGAGGCGATTGGCAGACATACGAGCAGCAGTTTTTGTCGTTGTTGGCCAATCGCCGGGTAGAGGAGACGTTAGACCGACAATTGTTGTCCGGCGGATGCCTGTTATGCAGCGAGCCCACGCCCGACTGCTGCCACCGCCGTCTCGTTGCTGAGTATCTTCGCGAAAAATGGAAGGATGTCGAAATACGACACATATAATCATGCCGAAAAGCAAAATACTGATTGCCGATGACAATGCACCGAATGTCGAACTGTTGGAGGCTTACTTGGACGGGGTGGATTGCGACATCGCGGTGGCGATCGACGGCCGCGATACGCTGGCCAAAGTGGCGGAGTTTCAGCCGGACTTGATTCTGCTGGACATCATGATGCCGAAGCTGAGCGGGTTCGAGGTCTGCAAAACCTTGAAACGCGATCCGGCGACCAAGCAGATCATGATCCTGATGGTCACGGCCTTGAACGAATTGGGCGACATCGAGCGGGCGGTATCGTCGGGCTGCGATGACTTTTTGAGCAAGCCGGTCAATAAGCTGGAATTGGTCAAACGCGTCGAGAACATGCTCAAGCTGCGCCAAGTGACCGACGAGCTGGAACGGTTGCGCCGCTATATCGACAGCATGGAAGAACCGCCGGTGCGGACGAAGAAGGGCTAAAACTAGAGGCTAGGGATTAGGGGCTAGGGGCTAGAGACTAGAAAAAAAGGGTGGAGGGAAATCGGTTGTTTCCCACCACCCTTAAGTTTTTCACTTACGCGGTTTGGTTTCTCTTTACCCTAAGCCTTTGAGGAAATCGTCGAAGACGTCCTCGGGCTCGGCGGGGTCGGCAGACTTTTTCTTGGCCGGTTTTTCCTCGGCATGACCGAAGATGGCGGAATCGCCGGCCGGTTCTTCCTCGGCGGCCGGAGCAGGAGCAGCCGACTCTTCTTCGACGGGTTCCTCTTCAACCGGCTCGGCCTTAGCGGGCTTGGCCGGGGCGCTTTTCGCGGCGGTTTTGGCATCGGCCTTGGCCGGCTTCTCTTTGCCTTTCTTTTTGCCGCCGAACATACCGCCAAACCAAGATTTCTTCTTTGGCGCGGCTTTAGACTTCGCAGGCGCTGCGTCTTCTTCCTCTTCCTCGTCTTCTTCTGCTTCTTCGCTGCTTTCTTCGACGGCTTCGGGCTCGCTTTCCTGCTCTTCAGCGGCCGGGGCAGCGGCAGCGGGTTCCGGTTCGGCTATGCCGTAGAGGTCGGACTCCTCGGATGTTTCGAGCGAAAATTCTTCGGGCGATTCTTCGGATGCCGGCGATTCCTCCTCGGCGAAGAAGTCGAACTCCGGCTCGCCGGTCGTTTCTTCGATGGCGGCAGGCTCAGCTTCTGCTACTGCCGGCTCTTCTTGTACGGCTACCGGCTCAACTTCCACCGCCGGTTCTTCCTGGACAGCGACTGGTTCCTCTGGAACGACTAAAATATCTTCCGCCACGGCTACCGGCTCTTCTTCGACGGCCACGGGCTCTTCGGCAACTTCGATGGACTCCACCTCGGGCTCGACGGCTGCCGGTTCCGGCGCGGGCTTGGCCAAGGTGGGCGGCGGCGTCGGTTCGGGTTCTGCTTCGGGCTCGACCAAGAAGTCTTCCGCTACTTCTTCCACTTCTTCAATAGCCGGCTCTTCGGCAGGTGCAAACAGGGATTCTTCAACGGGCGCCGATTCGGGTTCGCCCATAAGATCATCGAAGAACGACGCCTCTTGCGGTGCTGCGGCGGCGGCAACGCCAACCGATTCCGGCTCGAACGAAGTCGGTTCGTCAAACGCTTGGAAGTCGGGCGTTTCCGCGGCGGCGGCTTGTTTCTTTTCGACAAGCACCGGCTCGGGCAGTTCGCTCAAATCGCCGTCATACTCGTAAGTAGCGCGGAACGTCAGCGGGCCGACGGTGAACTCGGCGTCGGGCGGCAACGGCGCTTCTTTGATCTTT
>CAZNMP010000291.1:0-4656 GCA_964573875.1 uncultured Planctomycetaceae bacterium
GGCATCGTATCGCGGCATGCCCGCCTCTCGAAGCTGATTCGTATGGTCGATCTGCAAAATCGAATTTTTCTTCACCACTGCGAACAACACCATGATGCCGAGCAGCGAAAAGATGTTCAACGATTGATTGAATATCAGAAGCGAGAGCAATGCAAACGGCAACGTCAGCGGGAGCGAAAGCAGAATGGTGATCGGATGGAGCCAGGACTCGAATTGGGCAGCGATACATAAATAGACGAAGACGAATGCCATGCCGAAGGCGATGAAGAACCCTCGGAACGCCCGGGCCATTTCCTTCGACTTGCCCAACAAGCCCGTTCGGTAGTCAGGCCCCATATTGAGTTTTTGAGCCGAATTCGCGAGCTCGTCGAGCACCATCTGCTCGGAGACGTTTGGCTCTAAGTTGGCGGAAATCGTAACTTGCCTGGTTCGGGCCAATCGGTTGATCTGTGCCGGCCCCTCGCCTTTTTCGAAATGAACGACATCGTCCAAGGGAACCGTGCCAAACTTGCTTGAAGGAACGGTCATCATCCGAAGTTCATCGAGCCGGTTACGCGCGTCGGGGAATGCGCGCACATGCACTTCGTATTGCTCGCCGGCTTCATTGAAATCGGAAACTTTGTCGCCGGCCACCAAGAGCCGCAAAGTATTGGCGATATCGGAGACCGATACGCCCAATTCGGCGGCTTTTGCCCGATCGATGGAGACTCCGAATTGCGGCTTGCCGAGCGACAGCGACGAATCCACATCGACCGCGCCTTTTACTTTCCGCAGATCCGCCATGATGGTATTGGCGTAGCTTTCAAGCTTCTTGATGTCGGGACCGCCAATCATGTATTGGATATTGGCTGCACTCATACCGCCGCCGGACATGAACGAAACGGGGGTAACGCTAATGCGCAACTTGTCGGCTTTATAACGAGGAAGAATGTTTTTTCGGACGAAATCCATCACTTCCAACTGGCCGTATTCACGGTCGGCGATGTTGACCAAGCGCGTGTAAATCGTGCCTTGGTAAGGATTGCGTTGCTCGGTGTCGGCCACGCTGCTGATCGTGTATTTGACGCCGTTGAGTTGACGAATCTCGCGGGCGATTCGTGCAATGATGACTTGCGTGCCTTCGAGCGAAGTGCCTTCCGGCGCCTGCACGTTGACTTGGAATTCCGAGGAGTCTTCGTCAGGAGTGAAGCACTTGTTCACCGTTTTGAGAAGCAGCGGCAACGTCGCCATGCAGCCCACGGTGGCGGCCACGACAATCCAGCGGTGCTTTAAGGAAAAACGAAGTGCGATAAGATAGGCCACTTCGATAATATGATAGAAATATTGATTTTTGGAACTCGAACCGCCGGATTCCGGTTTGGCATGGTCGTGTTTCTTGCCGCCTTTGGGGTTCTTTTCCTCACTGCCCTTGAACCAGCGGGCGGCAAGCATCGGCGTCAGGGTAAAGCTTACCAACATGCTCACCATGATGGTGCCGGACATCGTCACGCCGAACGCCTTGAGAAACCGGCCGACGATGCCTTCCATCATGGCGATGGGCAAGAACACGGCGACCAGCGAAATCGTGATGGCCATGACGGCCAAGCCGATTTCCGCCGTAGCGGCGGTGGCAGCCTCGAACGGCGAGTATTTTTTCTCCTCGATATACCGGAAAATGTTTTCCATCACAACGATGGCATCGTCGATCACGATACCGACCGAAAGCGTAAGCGCCAGAAGCGTGATGCTGTTGAGCGTAAAGCCCATGTAGTTGATGATGGCGAATGCCGTGATGATCGAGGTGGGGATGGCCAAGGCCGCGATTACCGTCGCCCGGGAATTGGCCAAAAACACGAACACGACGACGGCGGCCAAGATGCTGCCGATGATCAAGTGCTCTTTCACCGTATCAATCGACGTTTCGATGAAGACCGACTGATCCCGCACGACCTGGATGTCATAGCCTGCCGGCGCGATCTTGCGCAGTTCTTCAAGCTTTTCCTTCAGGCCCTCGACCACTGCGACGGTATTGGTGCCGGACTGCTTGCGGATATTCATCAACACGCAGGGCGTGTCGTTATAGAGCGAAGCGCTTTTGACTTCCTCGGTCGAGTCCTCGGCGTCGCCGAGATCCCCGATGGTAATCGTGCGTCCATCGCGGTTGGCCACGGCGATGCGGTTCATTTCCCGCATATTTTGGACACGTCCCATGACGCGCAGGGTAAATTCGGTAGCGCCCACTTTCATAGCGCCGCTAGGCATCTGAAGATTTTGCGCCGCCAAGGCCCTGGCCACGTCGGCGACGGAAAGCTTGTAAGCTCGCAGCTTCAGGGGATCGAGGTCGATGTTGATTTGCCGAGCCTGACCGCCGACCAACATCACTTGCCCCACGCCGCCGAGCGATTCCAACTGTCGCCGCAAAATCTTGTCGCAATATTCGGTAATATCGCGCAGCGTGGTGGGCTCGGGGGCCGAAACCGCGATGGCCATTACCGGACTTGCATCCGGATCCAACTTTTCGACCGTCGGCTGATCGATATCCTCGGGCAATTCGGGCAATACGCCGTTGATTTTGTCGCGTACATCCTGGGCAGCAACGTCAACATTTTTTTCCAGCAAGAAAGTAATGAATACTTGCGAAATGCCTTCGGAAGAAATCGACCGCAACTCGTCGATACCGTTGACCGTGTTGACGGCCTCTTCGATCTTGTCGGTAATTTCGGTTTCGATTTCCTCGGGAGCCGAACCCGGTTGGCGCGTCGTCACCGTCACGATGGGAAAGTCAACCTTCGGGAAACGATCGACGCCGAGCTTGGAATAGCCGGAAATACCGAACACCACCAAGACCAGGATCAGCACGGTGGCAAAGACAGGGCGTTTTACGCAAAGGGCAGCCAGTTGATTCATTACCGCACCGCGTCTCCGTCTCGAATCCGTTCAGGACGAGCCACAACGACTTCTTTGCCTGTCAAACCCGATCGAATTTGAACTTTTCCCTGATCCGCATTACCCAGTGCGACAACCTGTTCGCGTGCGATGCCGTCTCGGACGACGAAGACTTTCGCAACCTCGCCCATTTTTTGCACGGCACTTACGGGCACGAAAATTTCCGTACCCTTTTGCGATAAGAGCAATTCCGCCGTGGCGAACAACCCCGGCCGCAAAGCACCGTCGGGATTCGGCACTACGGCCTCGACGACCATCGACCGCGTATCGTTGGTGACCACCGGAGCAATAAACCGAACCGTCGCTTCAAACGTGCGCTCTGGAAAACTATCGACGCGGAACCGCACGGCTTGCCCCGGTTGAATACAACCGATATTCTGCTGCGGAACCGTGAGGGCCAATCGCAATGGATCAACCCGGACCAGAGTAACGACTTTGGTCGCCTGCATGCCCGAGGAAATTTGCTCACCAACGGAGACCAGTTTTTCAGCGACCCAACCGTCGAAGGGCGCGCGAATCGTCGTATCGGCCACGGCTTTTTCTAAAATTGCCAATTTGACCGATGCCGTTTGGCAAGCCTGGAATGCCTGGCGGATCAGCAGAAGCGATTGGCGATAGCGCTGGGTAGCCAGCTCGTACTCCGTTTTCGTCTGATCATAAGCCTCGGTCGAGATAACCTTCTTCGCAAACATTTCCCTGGCGCGTTGCAAATTCGAGGCCGCGAGATCCGCAGAGGCCTTGGCCAAACGGACTTCAGGCTGATTTTCGGGCACGAACTTTGATAGATCGCCGTCTAGGCCCAACCGAGCTTTCAACTCCTCCAACATGGCCTGGCCCTCGGCCAGTTTATTTTTGGCATCCGTGGGATCGATTTGCACTAAAACGTCGTTTTTCCGCACAATGCTACCACGATCGACGCGCACTTCGGCCGCGATGCCGCTGGTGTTGCTGGCCACGGACGATCTTTCATCGGCGATCAAAGAGCCCGTCAACCGCAGGATGCCGCTACGTTGCACAACCTCGACGGGCACCGTCGCAACGCGCCCCGAGGATGCTCCTTTGGCGTCCTTGGCAACGAATCCGAGTGAGGCCTTGCCCACGGGTTGCGGGTCGCGCTCGCCGCTGGCAGCGCTTTTGCCGGCCTCACCAGCATGACCTGATGCACCGCTGGCATAGACATACCATCCACCGCCGGCCACAAGAATAGCGGCACCGATTAGAAGCCATCGACGATCCAGCAGATTCCACTGCTTCAGGGCCGGCTTGCTTTCGGTCGGCTTCCTTTCGGCAGGATGCTCAATGTATACCGGTTCGTCGCTGAGTTCGGGCAACTCGGGTAATTCGGTCAACGTGGCGCTCATATCCTCTGACTCCTGATCAAACAATTAGAATCGGTGTCTGATGCAATATCCGCACGAATCCCCCGCAACATAATTTCAATCGAATGCTTGACCATCTCCTCGGCTGAAACCGACGTTAAATGGCATCCCTGAACGACGATACCATAGAGAAGACTGCCAATGGCATGAGTCGTCTGAAACGTATCCGACGGCAAAATCTCGCCGGCTTCCATACCCTGCTGGAGAATTTTTTCAAATTCTCGAATCATTTCCCTATGGTATTCGCGGTGCGACTCGGGCGCAGTTCCGCGAAACTCGGCACGATCTTGGACGAAGACTTCCAGGCATTGCGGCTTCGACTCAAAAAATCGGGCGTAGGCCACCGCAGACG
>CAZNMP010000292.1:0-4642 GCA_964573875.1 uncultured Planctomycetaceae bacterium
TATTGCCTAGTTTAACCATCCTTCGCGGAGGGCGCTAGGGGTATTCGATAAGCGCTCTAGCCAATGGATGCAGTGTGCATAAGTATGGGCTGGCGAGTATGGGCATATTACCGTTTAATCGCCGTCGGTCACTAAAAAGTTTTTGAACTGCCAGGGGTCGTTGGTGTCGATGTCGGGCCGGTTGAAGCCGTGGAAATGATTCACGTAATGCTTCAACGGCGTCCAGTCGGAGGGAATCGAGAGCGACTGGCCGAGATACGGCCGAGCGATGCCGAGAATGTACTCGTGGGGCAGTTCGTCGGGCACGCAAACGCCGCAACGCGGATTTTCGATCATCCAGGTGGCTGCCGCGACCGCAGAGATGGCGACCTGCATCGTGGTGGCGTTTTGATGCGGCACGAGGCGGCGCGATTCCTCGATGCTGAGGATGCTGCCCGTCCACCAGCAGTTGTAGGCATGGCCCATCAACAGCGCGCCGAGGATATCGGCCCCGCCGGTGATTTCGTCGCGAATAATCCGCTGCTTGGGCTGCAGCTCGTAATCGCGGCCTCGTAATTCCTCGAGCGACACGAGCGCGCCGTCGCAAGGGCAATAAGCATAATGGACCGTGGGCCGATAGATCGGCCGGCCGTCTTCCCAAACGGTCAGGCGGTCGGAGATGGTGAAGGCTTCGCCGTGGCGGATAATCATGCCGCGGATGCAGTAGTAAGGCACCCAAGAGACGACCCAGGTGTTAATGCCCATCCGAGCGAGGCAGATTTGGTTGCGTGGTCCGTCGGCGTGTTGATAGCTCAAGGCGGGCAAATCTTTTTCATGCGTTCCCCAGCCCATCTCGGTCGTAGTGATGCCTTCCTCGCGGAAGCCCTCGATGCACCACGTATTGACGAACTCGCCGACCTGTTTCGGCTGATTCGTAACCTGGGTGTCGCGCTCGCTTCCGTGAATCACTTTGACGCCCAACTTCATGGCGAGGCGGTTGAACGTCTTGTCTTTGACGAGTTGGCCGATTTCGTCGGCATCGGCGTCTTGCACCTTTTTATCGTCGAGCAGTTTTTCAGCGATGTCGATCAGACCTTGCTTTGTCCAATGCGAAATCAGGCCGGGGTTCGCGCCGTGTTCGATGACGGCCGTGGGGCCGCGGCCTTGCCAACCCGCCATCATGCGGCGGATGTTCATGTGGCGCCAGTAGAGCGTTCGCTCCGTGGGATGCCGCGTCGTGGCGCCGGTATAAGGATCCCACATTTCGACGGAGGTATTCAGATACAAGACGCCGTGGTCGCGGCACCACTGAAGAATTTCGCAGCAGTCGATGTTCCAGGCCAGATCGATCAGCAAATCGCCGTCGGCCACGTAGGATTCGAGCACGGAACCCAAGTTGTCGGGTGTGATGCGTTGACGCACAAAGCGAACGCCTTGGGCGAGCAGGGGTTTCAAGGTATCCGCGCGGTCCTCGAAATCCATGACCGTGATGTTTTGAAGCGGAACGCGAAAATGCTTCAACAGGATCGGCAGCGCGCATTGCGCCACGGCCCCGTAGCCAAGGAACAAAACTCGCTTTTGGAAATCGATCATGGAGATACCCCCGAAAAAAGCCACCGTTCAATAACGCGCCATCCCCCGGCACAGCCAAGAATCTCGCGCCCCACGAGATCCTTCGCTGCGATTCGAATGACTTGACCTCGCTTTCCGTGAATTTCGCATTAACCGAACACGCGGTCGGTTAATCGCTCGTAAGCTTCGATGTATGTCTGTCTGGTTTTCGCCACTACGTCGTCGGGCAAGGACGGCGGAGGGCTGTTCTTATCCCAATCGGTAGATGAGAGCCAATCGCGCACGAATTGTTTGTCGAACGAAGGCTGGCCGCGTCCCGGTTCGTATTGGTCGGCCGGCCAGAATCGAGAGCTGTCGGGCGTCAACACTTCATCAATCAACAGAAGTTCTTCCCCAACACGGCCGAACTCGAACTTCGTGTCGGCAATGAGGATTCCGCGTTGACGGGCGTATTCCGACCCTCGCGCGAAAATCCGCAAGGAGCGACGCCGCAATTCCTCGCTCAAGTCGCGGCCGACGATCTCGCACATCTGCTCGAACGTGATGTTTTCGTCGTGACCCGTGGCCGCTTTGGTCGAGGGCGTAAAAATGGGCTCGGGCAGCCGGCTGCTTTCGGTCAAACCGGCCGGCAGCGCGATGCCGCAGACGGTGCCGTTTTTTTGGTATTCTTTCCAGCCGGAACCGGCGAGGTATCCGCGCACCACGCATTCGATCGGAACGACTTCGGATTTGCGGCCCAGGGTGGAACGGCCGGCCAGGAGGCGACGATCCGCCCCCGCCGGAAGGTTCATTTTATCGACATCCGTGGTAATCAGATGGTTCGGCTCGCTCAAAAGTCCAAACCAAAAGGCGGCAATCTGGTTCAATACCCTCCCCTTGTCGGGGATGGCGGAGGGCAATACCCAGTCGAAAGCGCTGATCCGATCGGTGCTCACCAGCAAGACGGTGTCGCCCAGATCGTAGATGTCGCGCACTTTTCCGCGCCGCACGGGCAGTCCCGGCAACGAAGTTTCTCGTACAACGGTCGTCATAAGTGGCTATAGGCTAAGGGATCATGAGAAAATTGTAAGAATAGTTCCGTTGCTGAATATACCTAGAAGGAAGCAGTTTGAATAGCGGGTGCAAAACAAACGATGCCGTAAGCCCCAAACACTGCCTGGCCCCCGCAATGGGGCGGCTTGCGGGGCTATGGCAACTCGGTTAGATTAAACGCTTGGGGGCTCCGCAGATTTCTTGTCCGAGGATACCGGTCCGATGGGTTTGATGCGATTCCGTGTCTTTCCGACAGAACGCATCACGGAGGAGCTTGTCGACCAGGCCTATTTGTCGGGAATTGACCGTGCAACTTGGCCTGTGCATGTCGGCATCGAGGGGGGGGAGCTAATCCTCCAACGAGATGTTTCCGATTCCGCGAATCTTCATGCGCCGTGGCCTGTCGAGGGATATGGCACCCTTAATCTGATTTCCGGCAGCCTGATTGAGCGCGAGGAGCCCTATCTGTTGCCGCTCGAGCTTGCCCGGGGAACGATTGTCCAGGTGCGCAACCAACTTTCGGAGTGGCAAGTGATCGGGTTATCGGCTCCCGCAGCCGTGCCTGCCCGACTGGCCGAGGCCATCGCGCGGTTTTCGTGGGCGGTAACGAGCCAGGACGATCCGGCCGTTGCGGCCGAACATGCCGAGGGGGCGCTTCGCACGGCCCTGATCGCCGGCGATATGCTGACGGCCGCTTATGCCGAACAGGCGCTGCTGGTTCGCCGCCGCGGCGGAAAGCTCGACAGCTATCTCGGCGCCAACTTGGGCTCGGCCGCGTTGGATAACTACACGGCCAAACAGTTTATCCAAACCTTCAATGCCGCCCAGGTTCCCTTGTGTTGGCGCGAGACGGAAACCACCGAGGGCCATTTCGATTGGACCGAGAGCGACAAGCAAATCGAATGGTGCCACACGCATGGGCTCAAGATATTTGCCGGGCCGCTGTTGATGCTTGACTCGAGCGATATCCCCGATTGGTTCTATCTTTTCGAGGACGATTTCGAGAGCATGTTGGAGTGCGTTTCCGCGTTTATCGGGGCGGCCGTAGATCGCTATCGCGGGAATGTGGATTATTGGATCTGCGCCGGTCGCGTTAATGCGCCCGACGTGTTGTCGATCTCGGAGCAGGAGCGCCTTCGATTGGTGGCGCGGACGATCGAACAAGTTCGCGAGATCGATCCCTACGTGCCCAAGCTGGTTTCCTTCGATCAACCTTGGGGAGAATATCTCCGGCAGAAAGAGTCTGATTTTCCGCCGCTGCATTTCGCGGATACTTTGGTTCGCGCGGATCTGGGGTTGGCGGGTTTGATGATGGAGATCAACGTCGGACGCTCGCCCGGCGGCACCTTCCCCCGGCATTCCCTGGAATTCAATCGGCTGCTGGATACCTGGAGCATGCTGGGACTGCCGTTGTGGCTATCGCTTTCCGCACCGAGCGCTTATCACGAAGACACTCTGGCCCAGCGTAAAACATCGCTTCCGCCGGGCAGTTGGAACGCGACAGCACAGCAGGCATGGATTTCGCGTTTCGTGCCGTTGGCCTTGGCCAAGCCGCCGATACAAGGCATTCTTTGGAGTCAACTGCGCGACAGCCGGCCACACGAGTTCCCCCATGCCGGCCTTTTCGACGACCGCGGCCAAGCCAAACTGGCCCTTCGCTCGTTGACCGCCATCCGTCAGGCGCATCTGAAATAGAGCGTTTGTCGCTGTTTGCTTGGGTAATGAACGGACCCATCAACCCGTTGCACCTCTTCCGACCTCCCATTGGGCAACCTTGGTTCATTGGCCGTATGAACGTCAACAATCTTGCAATCAATGGTGATGTTCGTGTTGCTCGGCACTGGCCATGACGAGTTCGCCTTTGTAGATGCCTTTGAGACCGCGCAATTGGCTGGCGATTTTTTGGAGCTTTGCCGCAGGGCCTCGCAGGATGATCACTTCGAGACAAATGCTGTGCGTCAAATGCGCATGCAACGTGGAGACCACCAGATCGGTGTTATCGTGCTGCAATTTGGTCAAATGATCGCGCAGTTGCGGCCGGTGGTGATCGTAGACCAGC
>CAZNMP010000293.1:0-4632 GCA_964573875.1 uncultured Planctomycetaceae bacterium
ACGTGGTTGGTTGCAGATTTTCGTCCGGGGGTTTGGAAACTGTTTTTGATGCATCAGATGCCGTCGAGACCAGCGTGTCGATCGCGGCTTGTCCCGGCGCTGTATTACCGGCCATGGAGCAACAGTGGAATGGATCCCAAAAAACATGCTCCTCCTTCCATTCGTTGGTTGGTTTGTAACCCACTTGCGAAAAGAAGACCGCCATGCCCGCCAACCGCTCTTTGGGCCAAGCATCGGTGCGCGATCCCATGAAGGTCAAAGCGACGGCGCCGGCAAGACCTTCGGGCGTTCTGTTTTGAACCGCACGGTAAAAATTCACCGGCCCAACGCGGAAATTGCTTCCGCTCGATGTTAGCATCTCGCGAACAAACTTGTCATAAGGTTTGTTCCCGGCAATGGACGAACGGACCCAGCGATGATACGCCTGTGCCGCATTAGGCCAAAGATTAACGGGAAATTCCGCCTTAATTCGCAGAATATCTCCCCATTTCATCGCCCAGTAGTCTGCAAATTCCTCGCGTTCTAACAGCCGATCAATCAACTGCCGACGTTTGTTCGCCGTATCGGGATTTTGGATGAAATCGCGGACCTCTTTGGCCGTGGGCAATGTGCCGATTACGTCCAGGTAAACACGACGGACGAATACGGTGTCGGAACAAAGCGAGGGTTGGATTTTTAACGACGACAGCCTTCCAAAAACAATGCGGTCGATTTCGCCGGCAGGTTTTGGCGGGGTGGGGTTCTCGTAAATTCCAAGCGGCGTGAACGATGCCGCTTGCGGCGTTGCGGAATCGCCAACGGCCGACAGAAAAAAAACCAGGGAAATCAAGGTAATTGCCATATTTCCAGCAACGTAAAAAGTCGCCCCTCGTTTTTCCATGCCAAAGGCTTATGGTTTGGTAAAAGGACTTCCAGTGAATGAGCCTCATGGGCCATTAGTTATTGCCCCGCAATGAGGGTGTTGGGCGTCGGTTTCCGCGTCCATTAGATCATGCAACGGTCGATTGTGACAATATCCCCCTATATGAACACCGGCCAAGTGAATTGAGACCGCAAAAATCGGATATTTAGCGTTTGAAACAGGCGACTTGCAAGAAAAGTCATGATTCCCGAGTCAAATCATTTGTTTTTTTACAGTCTGAATCTCGGTTTGCGGTGTTGAATTATAACAGAAAGAGGAGAGCGTACCCATTGTGCGATTCAATACTTCGACAATCACACCTCCAATGGTTCTTTTGATCCACGGATAAATCATGCCAGGTAGTGCCGAACCGAAAAATACTGTTTACCGGTCTTCCGACGGTCGGGCTGCCGACAATACTTTTCCAAGATGGAATAGGCGGCATATCGCCGAAAATCCTACGAAGGTGCTACGATCCGCTCACGACGGTCTCGAATACAAGGTTATTGAATGGAATGGCGTGCGAAGGATTTTCGCAGTGGTGTCGCCTCGTTGCGGCGCTATGTTGCAAGAACAGATTGGATCCATCCTGCAAGACATCCAAATGCTCTTCCAGAAAGAAAGAATGGCGGAGCGTATTTTAATGCAGACAGTCTTTGTGAAAAATGTCAACGATTTGTCGGAGTGTCGAGCAACCGTCGAGACGTTTTACGGAGAATTTCAGCCGCCAACGACCTATGTCGTTCAGCCGCCTTGCAATGGAAGCTTGGTGACCGTTGAAGTGTGGGGCCTTGGCGGCGATCCCGCGATGATTAGCATTGAACAGGTCGGCCGCGATCTTACTATCGCCCGGCACAACGGATTGGCCTGGGCATATCTTGGAGACATTCGTCCTGAGACCGCAACCGGTTTCCTCTATCATCGGGCCGTCTCGGCATTCGACATGGCGGGGCGACGCCTGGAGGCCGCGGGGTGGAAGTTCGACGAAGTGATTCGCGCTTGGTTTTATCTGGGCAATATCACGGACGAGGAGGGGCAAACGCTCCGCTATTATGAAATGAATAGAGCGAGAGCCCAGTTCTATCAGAATATCAGGTTTGGCGACGGACTTATCGCACCGCGATGGACGAAGCCTGTGTTTCCTGCCAGCACGGGAATTGGGATGAAAGGCGATGACTTTGCGATCAGTTGTCTTGCCTTGCGCGAGGACGGCGCGGAAGTAACACTCATTCCACTCGAAAATCCGCTTCAAATCGCCGCCTATGACTACGCCCATCAGTATGGGCCCGAGCGGCCGAAGTTCGTGCGGGCAATGGCAGTCGCGAGCGGCGATTTTGTCACTACATTCATTTCCGGCACGGCCAGTATCACGGCATCCGAAAGCCGTTATGATAATGACATCGAGCGACAAACTCACCAAACGCTTGACAATATCGAAGCCCTGATTTCGGCGGATAACTTTCGCGCGCACGGTTGGAACGGTCTCGGCGCTACCCTCGGCGATCTTGCCTTGGCGCGCGTCTATATCAAACGTCAAAGCGATTATCCCGCCGCGAAGGTGATATGTCGGGCACGGCTAGGGCGATTGCCGGTCGTTTATGTCATTGGGGATATCTGCCGTTCGGAACTGTTGGTGGAAATCGAAGCAATTGCATTCTCGCTTCCGTAATCGTTGCCGGCAGCGCGACCGGTATTCATCCCTCTTGCTATTAGTGGGGATGAAACTATAATGGATGTACCGTCCGAATGCGGCCCACCTTACAATTCCCACCTACCTTCACTCGCTACCTACCATGTTCAAATTCCATGTAGTCTCTCTGCCGTTGGTTGTGTACGCTGCCGTTAGCTTGCTGTTTTTGGGGCAGCCCGGTTGGGCAGCCGACGAAAAGGCCCGCTGCAAACGCGCTGACGCTTTCTTTGGCATTCATTTCGATTTCCATGCCGGTCCCGATTGCAAGGAGGTCGGCCGCCAAACGACGCCGGAGATGGTCCAACGGATTATCGACAAGGTTCAGCCTGACTACATTCAAATCGACTGCAAAGGGCATCCCGGCTATTCCAGCTATCCAACGAAAGTCGGTAATCCGGTTCCTGGATTTGTAGGCGATCCACTCCGTGTGTGGCGTGATGTGACGCGGCGCAGCGGTGTGTCGCTTTTCATGCACTACTCGGGCGTGTGGGATGCCCATGCCGCGACCACACATCCCGACTGGGCCGCACGCGATGCCGGGGGCAATCCATCGAAGCAAGCCACCTCAGTTTTCGGCCCTTACGCCGACAAATTGTTGATTCCTCAGCTACGCGAGTTGGCCGGAGAATATGGCGTGGACGGCGTCTGGGTGGACGGCGAGTGCTGGGGCGCTGCAATCGACTGTAGTGATGCCGCTGTGCGAGAGTTTTGCGAGAAGACCGGCGCCAAGAAGGCTCCGCGTGATCCGAAAGACCCGCAGTGGCAAGCGTGGATGGCCTTCCAGCGAGAAGCCTTCCGCCGCTATTTGCGACACTATATCGACCAGCTCAAGGTCTCGCATCCCGACTTCCAGATCATCAGCAATTGGGCTTTCAGCGACATTATGCCTGAACCGGTCAGTGCGGGCGTGGCGGCGTTGTCGGGCGATTTTTCACCGCAGGACAGCGTCAACTCGGCCCGTTTTTCCAGCCGCTGCCTGGAAAACCAAGGCCGGTCGTGGGATCTAATGTCGTGGTCGTTCAACACCGAGCCCCGCCAGCAGAAACCGGCGATTCAGTTGATGCAAGAGGCCGCCGTGGTGCTTTCCTTGGGCGGTGGATATCAGGCCTATTTCACACAGAATCGCGATGGCTCGGTGCGCACGGCAGAAATGGAGGCCATGGCCGAGGTTGCTCGGTTCTGCCGCAAGTATCAGGCATTCTGCCACCGTTCGGTTGCCGTGCCGCAGGTTGCCCTGCTCTATTCGACTGCGGGGCATTACCATACATGCAAATCGCTCTCTCAGGCAGGTGGCAGCGACGGAATCGATGTGCTTCGCCAGGCTCTTCGTACGATGCTCGACGATCAGGCGGCGGTCCAAGTCGTTTCAGAGCATCACCTGAAGGGCGCGATGTCCCGTTGGCCGTTGATCGTCGTGCCGGGTTGGGGATACCTCGAACCGGCCTTTCGCGATGAGTTGGCCGCCTATGCCAAGCAAGGCGGTCATCTGCTGTTGATCGGTCCGGGCCCGACCAAGCTGTTTGAGGCGGAATTAGCGGCAGCCAAATCCTCGGAAACGGCGTCGATCATTTCGGTCGCTTCGGCCGATACGGCGATCTTGCCGGTCCTGCGCCGTCTGATGCCGGAGCGGCTCGTCGAGGTTTCCGGTTCGCATCACGTTGACGTGAGCCCTCGCCTGCTCCACGACCGGCTTGCGATCCATTTAGTGAACACATCCGGCGCTCATGCCGAGGCTGCCAAGCAAGGCGGCATCACGTCGATACCGGCCGTCGGCCCTTTGACTGTTGCCATCCGTATGCCGTCGAAGCCCAAGAGCATTACCCTTCAGCCGGAAGGGAAATTGCTGGATGTCGCTTGGAAAGACGGCGTTGCCACGGTCACAGTGCCGCAATTCGAACTGTATTCGATCCTCGTTGTGGAAAAATGAGTTTACCGATGTAGGGCAACGCAAACACATAACCGCCTTGCAGTCGGTGGTGGTTCAGTTTCTTTTTGCACGCGTCAAGAATCGGGGTGACCGTCCTAATCGCCGTGGATTGTG
>CAZNMP010000294.1:0-4583 GCA_964573875.1 uncultured Planctomycetaceae bacterium
TCAATTGCGCGGGCGAAAACGGCTTGCTGATATAATCGTGGGCGCCGAGCTTGATGGCCTCGACGGCCGATTCCACGGTCGCATGGCCCGTAATAATAATGACTTCCGAGGGAACGCCTCCGGCTCGGAGATGTTGGAGAATTTCGATTCCTCCAATCACCGGCATCATCAGATCGACAAAAACGACGTCCCAATCGCCCGATAGGGCTGCCTGTAGTCCCGCTTGCGAATCCTGGTAATACTCGACCTCGTACCCTTCGGTGCCCAAGATCCTTTGGCAGCTTTTGCCAATCACCAACTCGTCGTCGATGACGAGGATTCGCAAGGTCAGTTTATCGTTTTTTTCGTCTGTGGCGTCGATGCTCATGATGCGTTGCGATATCTTTTCTGGAATGGAATGTCGTAATGGTTGAGTGCAAATAGCTCCCGGCTATTTTTTTATGCCATTGGCCTTTTTACGACATTTGCCTTTGAACTCACAATCGTTCTACAAAATTGCCGGGAAATAAATGGTAAACGTGCTTCCTTCCCCCTCTTTGCTTTCTACTTCCAACTTGCCGCCGTGCTGCTCCACAAGCCCGTAGGTTACGCTCAGGCCGAGGCCGGTGCCCTTGCCGACCTCTTGCGTGGTGAAAAACGGCTCGAAAATGCGGTCGAGATGCTCCTCTTTGATGCCGCAACCTGTATCGTGAACCTTGATGATGACCCGGTCGTCGTCGACGGCGGTGCGGATTGTGAGCGTTCCACCCTTGGGCATGGCGGCGCAGGCGTTCAGCGACAGATTCAGCAATACCTGTTGGAGCTGGTTCATATCGCCTTGCACGGCGGGCAAATCTTCCTGCAAGACCTCGTCGATATCAATATGCTCGAACTTCTGCTGGTTGGCGATCAGCCGGACGGTGCGATGGACTACGTCGTTCATGTCCAAAGGCTCCATCAGCGGAGGCCTTTCGCGAGCGAAATCCAATAGCCCGCGCACGATGTCGGCGGCTCGGGTGGTTTCATGGATAATCAAATCAAGATCTTCCCGATCTTGGTCATCCATGTTGGGCTTATCGTGCAACAGATGAGCGAACGTCAGCACGCCGGTCAAGGGATTATTGATTTCATGGGCCACGCCCGCCGCCAAACGTCCGATGGAAGCCAGTTTCTCCGCGCGGCTCACTTGTTGGCGAACGGCCATTTTTAGCTGCGTTTCGCGTTCCGTCACGGCATCGGCCATGCCATCGACGGCGGTGCATAAAATTCCCATTTCGCCCGAGGGCCGAATGCCGACCCGAGCCGTCAGGTCGCCGGCAGCGATCTTTCGGGCCATGGCCACGATCCGCTCGATCGGCTGCATCATGAAAAATGTCAGCAGAAAAACAAGGACCAAACTGATGGCCGTGGCCACGCCGGTTAGGATCACAAAACGCCATATCACCGTTGACCAGGCATCGGCGAACGGGGCTTCAAGCAGGCCCACGTAAAGTGCGCCAATGATTTGCCGTCTAGGATCGCGGATTGGTTCGTAGGCGGTGAAATACCAATCGTTGATCACCTGGGCGGGGGCATCCCAGGTTTCGCCGCGCCCCAAAACGGCCGCGGCCACCGCTTCGCTCATCCGCGTGCCCACCGCGCGGCGGCCGTCTTCGCCCACGACATTCGTGGCGATACGTAAATCGCCCAGAAAAATGGTGACGGTGCCGATTTCCCTGCCCTCGTGGAGGCCGGCTGCAAAAACGTCTTTTTTAATCGAATCAACCAGTTCATAGCGGCGATTCAGCAGATTGCCGCCATAAAGAATGCCGAGAATTTGCCCCTGATCGCCCAGCAGAGGCACGGCAGCGGCAAGACACATCCCCTTTAAGGGAGCTTTTTCCGGAACGCGTTGCTTGGAGGAAACGTTCGGAAGTGAAAATTGCGCCCTTTCCACCAACTCAGGCCCTTCGTTTTGAAGTTCCCGGGCTGAAAGAAGAATACTGCCCGAGGAAGATCGCTTTTTCTGGATTGCCTCGGCGACCAGCGGATTGCCGGCAAGATCATCGCCGGATTGTTGGGAGTATTGCGCTCGATACAGAGTTTTGCCCTGGGGATCGAGGAGCAGGAAGAAGTCCATCCCCTTGGCCTTGTAGAATCGCTTGGCCCAAGTGGCATAATCCTTGCGGCGGCCCTCGGCCAGTGCGGCCGCCAGAGAGCGATCGAGCGATGCGGTGGCGAGTGATCGCGCCACCAGCTCCACATGATTATTGTAAGCCGTTCTTGCGGAATTCAGATCCAATCGAACGCGCGTTTGAAGATCTTCCTGCCAAGTTTGCTGGAAATAGCGGACATTGGCCAATACAAGCAACGAATTGGCGGCAAGAATGGCCGCGATGGCGCCCATTGTCAGTTTGAAACGAATGGTCATGCGGCCACCTGAAATGTCAGACATTACGAGGGGAGCAATCCCCCGCGTTGCCTACGGAATTGATCGCTGCGCCTCGTACACTGTATTGCTGAACTATACACTCGCGGCGATTCCGAAGCAACGGGGGGCTTGTCGAGAATACAATATTTTCCTTTCTTTCCCGCGAGGGTGAAAGAAACATAATCCCATTCCAGTAAATGAGTTAGCAATTGTTTTGCAACGCTCATCATTCGGCGTCGGCGACGATCGCGCAGGAGTTCCTCGACTCTGGCATGTTTCTTGCAGCTTGAGGAGGCGGGCCCATTCCATAGGCTGACGTTTCAAAGGAAGGTACATGGTGACCACAGACCTCGGGGCATTGCTCGAACGTTACCCCAACGCTTCGCGCGACGCACTTATTCCCATCCTCCAGGATGTTCAGGAAGAACAAGGCTATCTCTCCCGAGAAGCCGTTGTTCAGATCGGTAAACACTTGCGGCTGCCGGCCAGCAAAATCTACGGCGTCGCAACATTTTATAACCAGTTTCGCTTCCAACCGCAGGGACGAAACCATATCCAGTTGTGCCGCGGCACGGCATGTCATGTGAAAGGCTCGTTGTCATTGCTCGAAGCAGTGAAGCGGCAATTGAAGATCGAGCCGGGCCAAACCACTCGCGACGGCGAATTCAGCCTCGAAGTGGTTGCCTGCATCGGAGCGTGCGGATTGGCGCCGGTCATCTGCATCAACGGCGAATTTCACGCCGGCGTGACGACCAAGTCGCTAGACAAAATTCTGGATTCTTACCGTAGAAAGGCGACGGATCATGACGGCAACGAAGCTGCCTGAACTGCTTTCCTGGATCGTTGACGGAGAAACGGCCAATCGTGACGCCGCCGAACAACATCAACAACGCTTGGCCGAACTGCGGCGCGACCGCGTCGTTCGCCCCACGATCTATGTGGGCGCGGGCACGTGCGGCCTAGGCGCCGGCGCGCAAGAGACGCTGGCCGCCATTCACGATTATCTCGACAAACGCGAAATCAAAGCCGACGTCATCAAGGTCGGTTGCATCGGGCTCTGCTCGATGGAGCCGATCGTCGATATCCAACTGCCGGATCACGCCCGCGTCAGTTTTAAGCAAATCACGGGCGCCAGGGTTCCCGCATTGTTGGATGCGGTTCTCTCGGGCTCCATTCCCGACGATTTCACTCTGGGCCAGCATCGCAACGAAAAGCTCAAAGTTTGGCCCGACGTTCCCTATCTCGACGAACATCCCTTCTTCGCCCCGCAAACCCGCTGGGTATTGGCCAACTGCGGTCTGATTGATCCCTCGCAGATCGACGAGTACATTGCCCGCGGCGGTTATCGCGCACTGGTCAAGGCGTTGCGGCAATATTCACCGGACGCCGTTTGCGATATGGTCGAGCTCAGCGGTTTGCGAGGCCGAGGCGGCGGAGGATTCCCCACCGGCAAGAAGTGGAAATTCGCCCGCGCGGCCAAGGGCGATCAGAAATACTTGATTTGCAACGCCGACGAAGGCGATCCCGGCGCGTTCATGGACCGGGCCGTCATCGAAAGCGATCCGCACCGCTTGGTCGAAGGCATGGCGCTGGCCGCGTATGCCATCGGCGCAACCAAGGCGTATGTTTACATCCGGGCCGAGTATCCGCTGGCCATCAAACGCTTGAAGGCCGCCTTGGCCCAAGCCGAAGCCGCCGGCCTGATCGGCGACAACATCCTGGGCACCGACGTTCATCTGCATGTGATTATCAAGATGGGCGCCGGCGCGTTTGTGTGCGGCGAAGAAACGGCCCTGATCCACAGCGTCGAGGGCAAGCGCGGGATGCCGCGTCCTCGGCCGCCGTTCCCCGCCATCAGCGGCGCGTTCGGCAAGCCGACGATCATCAATAACGTAGAAACGCTAGCCAACCTGCCTTTGTTGGTCGATAACGGCGCCGAGTGGTTCAACGCCCTGGGCACGCAGACCAGCAAGGGCACGAAAGTGTTCGCCCTGTCGGGCAAGGTCAGCCGCACGGGTTTGGTCGAAGTGGCGATGGGCACCCCCGTCCGCAAGATCGTTTTCGACATCGGCGGCGGCATTCCCAACGGAAAAGCCTACAAGGCCGTGCAAATCGGCGGTCCGTCGGGCGGTTGCATTCCGACGCAACACCTCGACATCGATATCGACTACGAGTCGCTCAAGACGGTCGGGGC
>CAZNMP010000295.1:0-4556 GCA_964573875.1 uncultured Planctomycetaceae bacterium
GTGGTTCATTCCAATGCAGAGAATCGCGGCTGCAATGTTCACATCGAAATTGACAATTCGACTGGGCATGTAATCAAAGCGATTTTTTGTCAACGGTAATCGAGAGACAAAGATCAAATAGATACCATGCCAAAACAGGTTGCAAGCAGCATTTTTCGGCTGACTTGCGATTTGCTTGCTCAACCCTATCTGAATATCACTCCGATTACTTTCCGCGGATCTGATCGACCAAGGTGCGAATTTCGCGGGCGTTTTTGGCGATGGTTTCCCATTCGCGGCGTTCGATTTGCTCGCGTTTGGCAATCCAAGATCCACCGACGGCCAAGACTTGCGGGTCTTCGAGATAGCTGCGAGCATTGGCCAAGGTCAATCCCCCGAGCGGAATGTAGCGAACGTTCAGGTGGGCATAGGGGGCCGCAATGTTCTTCAGATAAGAGAGTCCGCCGGAGGGCTCGGCGGGAAAGAACTTCAACTCGCGGCAATCGCACTCCAAAGCTTGTTCGATGTCGGAAGGCGTGGCGATTCCGGGCATGAAGGGAAGCCCTGCCGCTTGTGCCGCCCGGACCACATTGGCGTTCGTACCGGGAGCAACGCCGAAGGCCGCCCCGGCATTGACCACTTGATGCACTTGGTCAACCGTCAAGATCGTGCCCACGCCCGCCAACATTTGGGGCACGTTGGCCTTTACTGCTCGAAGGGCGTCGATGGCTGCGGGAGTTCGCAATGTCAACTCCATGATATCGACGCCGCCGTCGAGCAACGCGGAGGCCAAGGGCACGGCGTCCTCGACACGATCGACGACCAAGACCGCCACAACGCCGCTACGCCAAATTCGCTGCTGCATTTCGGGTTCCAACATCGCTTTTGCCTTTCGCTTTCTATAAAAAAATCTACTCTTGAGGGTCTTGTTCTCCGCGTTTGGCATGCTCGATAATTACTTTGCGATCGAGTCCGCGAATCGCGGCGCATTCGTCTACTGTAAAACCTGCCGCCAGCAGCCGCAAGGTCCAATAGTGAGAAGGATACAAAGTTTTGGCTAATTTCTCGCCTTGGCCTTTGCGGCTTTCCTCTCGATGGCGCTCGCCTTGTAGTTTCCAAAGCAACTCGGCCGGCACGGGCAGCGGACGATCGAACGATGTCTTGCCTTTCATCACCTCGACGCCGTAATCCGTAAGTTCGACGACCGGCCGAAACTGATTTTGATCCACCTGCCGCAGACACCCTTCGATAATCAACGCCTCGATCAACAGAAGCACTTCATCTTGCTTGAGATGCTTCAAAAGTCCGTGGGTGCTTAGCTTATGGAGCTGTAATTTGGTGATTTTCGCGCTATTCGAGCCGCAGAGCATCTGTGCGATCAGGTTGCGGCCGCAGGCAAATCGAGCCTGGACGCGCGCCACGCCGCTTAGGATGATTTGAATCGTCTTCAAGACATTGCCGTCCACGGGCTGGTCGCCGGGATCATCGACGAAAGGCTCCGAGATGGGGTTCGGCATTTGGTCGGAGGGCGAGTATCGGGAAGTGTCATCCGCCCTCACCCCCGGCCCCTCTCCCGCAAGCGGGCGAGGGGAGATTTTCGATGCTCTCGCCTCCGGCTCTGCTCCTATCGCCCAACCTTGCGGGGCGGTGCCCGGGCGAGGTGAGATATTCGATGCCCTCATCTCCGGTTCCGCTTTCAACGGGCGAGGGGAGATGTCGGCTGTACTTGTTCCTGGTCCTTGAACCGCTTGCATGTGTGGGGAGTTTGCTTGCGAGCGAGGAGGGGGATGCAAGCGGCAATTGTCGCAATGGCCGCAGCGGTTCGCATTTTCCTCGCCGAAGTAGCGCAAGATTTCGCGCTGACGGCATGCACCGCCCATGGCGAAACGGATGACCTGGTTCAGCTTTTCGTATTCCTGGGCCTTGCGACGTTCGAGGGCCTCGAAATCGATTTCCAGTTCCTCAAACGGTCGCAGGCGGTCGATCATCCGAATCGCGCGGCCGCGGAAAGGCGGAACATAGGTGAATGCCTCTAGGCGATTCAATTCGCGCAGGGCGTATACAATCGACTCTTGATCCAGCTCGTCGGAACAGGCCAGATCGCGGATTTGAAACTGGAGCAATTCCTGACGCCGGTTGCCCACGAGCCGTTCGACCGATTGCAACACTTTTCGCTGCGTTTTCGCTTGTTTCGACAGTAAATCCACCAACGTGGGCAAGTCGCTGTCGATTCGCACCGAGGCCATGTTCTGTGAAGCAATCAATCGTTCCAGCACACCGGCGCTTTCCAGCAATTGCTCGCAATTGCCGATCCCGTCGTTGCTGATCGAAAGCCCTAATTCCTTTTTTAATTCCTCTTGCGTAATTTCAATCGGACTTTCTTTGCATTGGCAAAGATAGTCGTAAACGGCCTCGACATTTTCACGCCCAGGATATGAACTTTCAATGAAGAATTCTTGAACATACCGATCGGAAGCGTGGTAGATCATGAAGCAGCGCGAAGGCTTTCCGTCGCGTCCGGCGCGGCCGGCCTCTTGATAATAGGCTTCCAAGCTGCCGGGGATATTGTAGTGAACGACGAAACGCACGTCGGCCTTGTCGATGCCCATGCCGAAAGCATTCGTCGCCACGACGATCTCGCAACGTCCGTTCATGAAATTCTCTTGTGCCGCCCGTCGCTCCTCGGGCAGCAACCCCGCATGATAAACCGTCGTGCTTCGTCGGGTATCTTGCGCAATAGCGTCAGCAACTTCCTGCGCCCGCTTTCGGGTCGAGGTGTAGATAATTCCGGAGCCCGGCGTCTGGCGCAGAAATTTCAACAAGAGTTCCGGTTTTTGTCGTTCGGTGCGCGGCGATTGAACCTCGTAGAACAAATTGGGACGGGCAAAGCCCGTGATGAACGTTTTCGGATCCTTGAGATCCAGCTGCTCGATAATGTCGCGGCGCACCCGATCCGTAGCGGTGGCCGTCAGGGCCAATGTCGGCGGATTGCCCAACATGCGGCGGAAATATCCAAGCCGAGCGTAGTCGGGCCGGAAATCGTGTCCCCATTCGCTGATGCAATGTGCTTCGTCTACTGCCAGTAAATCGAGCCCTATCGCGCGGACGGCCTCACAGAATCGTCCGCTGCGAAATCGCTCCGGCGCAACGTAGACAAGCCGAAACTCGCCGGCAGCCATGCGATCCAGGCGGTCGGTCTGTTCGCCCAACGATAACGAGCTATTGATAAAACTGACCGGAAGTCCCCGCGTCTGAAGCTGATCGACTTGATCTTTCATCAAGGCAATCAAGGGCGAAACGACCAGGGTGAGCCCTTGCCTTGCAACGGCCGGCAATTGATAGCAAAGACTTTTGCCGCCGCCCGTCGGCATCACGCAAAGACAATCGCGCCCGGCAAGGACGGTCGTGATTACCTCTTTTTGCCCATGACGAAACGAGGTCAAACCAAATTGGGCGAGAAGGGGTTCCAAATGTAATGGGTCGATGACAGACATAATGCGGATCTCGCAGGCCCCGCATTATAGGGGAAATAATGGACGGCGCGAATGGTTCGTGGAAGAGCCAAGAGAGATCGACGGTCGAGAATAGATATTTTCGTGGTACTGGCGAGTTTGTGTGCCGTGACCAGGCTTTTATACCAGGAGCGATGGATTTCGTATCTTGGTAATATCATTAAAATATATATGTACCCCTCGCGTTGGTTGTAATTGTGGTAATATACCCCCCCTATAATTGTGTACTTAATACTTGACTATCAGAATGATACTCCCAATAATCGGGATTATTCTTATCCGGGATCTTCAGTGACTAACCCAAATGTGGAGGTAGCGACGTTATGAAAGCCACTCGATATCTGCCGATCTTCTTGTCGGCGAGGGGACTGTTTCTCTCCTTCTGTCTATTCGGCCTGAATGCATCCCCCATTCATGCTGCCGCTGTTTGCTGGCTCGGCGGTGCAAGCTACACCTTCCAAGATAACTCATGCTGGCAAGGTGGTGTCGCTCCCACGGCTAGCGACTCCGCCACATTCGGCAACAGTGGCGTAGTGACTTTCGCTGGCAGCGCTACCACGCAAGACCTGATCGTGCAAGGCTCCACCACCTTTGCAAGCGCGCCTAACGGTCCGTTTACCTATTGGATTCAAGGTGGCAACGCGATTATCTCGGGCGGTACGCTCGCGCTCGGGACTAGTGCTGCGGATGTTCTCAATCTGAGGGTCGATAATCTGCTAAGCATTCAGAATGGAGCAACCGTCACAAGTGCTGGCATGATATCCGCGGGAGAGCTCGGTCTGTATGGGACCTTAAACGCAGGGTTTCTTAAGCTTGCAGGCAGCGCTAATGTCGGCCAAGGCAATCTGAATGTTATGTCAGGCAGTATTTCCGGTAACGTAAACCTTGGATTGACTAGCCCGGGCATGTCCACTCTGCTATTGGACGCTGGGGGCCCTCTTTCCACGGGAAGCATCAACGCTGGCATCGCTGGCAATAGCTTGGTCACTGTTCAGAATGCCAACTCATCACTCATTCAAAGCGGGGCCTCATCGTTGACGTTAGGTACCACTAGCGGTTCAGCAT
>CAZNMP010000296.1:0-4551 GCA_964573875.1 uncultured Planctomycetaceae bacterium
CCAAGTAACCGACGCCTTGGATTTCCAATCGCTTCTCGTATCCTTGCGTTACGCCGACCAGCATGTTCACCAGCAATGCACGGGTAAGACCGTGCAAGGAACGGCTCAAACGCTCGTCATTTTCGCGGCTAACGGTCAACACTTTGGCCTGCTCATCATACGCGACGGAGACCTCGGGACGGTATTCCCACGTGAGTGAGCCCTTCGGACCTTCCACGGTAATCGTGCGGTCAACGATTTGGACTTTCACCCCCGCGGGGACCTGCACCGGTTTTTTTCCGATCCGGGACATGGTGTACTACTTTCTATTGTCTTTTGGGTGAATCCAAAAGGGAACTACCAAATCTCGCAAAGCACTTCGCCGCCGAGTTTTCGTTGACGCGCCTCTCGGTCGCTGATCACGCCTCGGCTAGTGCTGATGATGCTGATTCCCAATCCGCCGAGGATTGGTTTCAGATCAGCAGCGCCGCTATATACGCGGCAACCAGGTTTGCTGATGCGCCGTATCCGGCGAATCACACGCTCCCCGTTGGGGCCGTATTTTAAATGTACGCGAAGCTGATTGGCAGGCTTGTCTTGCACTTCCTCCCAATCCCAGATATAGCCTTCTCGCTTGAGAACTTCCGCCAATCCCCGCTTCACTTTGGAGAGTGGCATATCTACTTGAGGCCTTTCAACGCGCACCGCGTTGCGTATGCGGGTCAACATGTCGGCGATGGGGTCGGTCATCATCGGTTTATGGTCCCTTTACCAACTTGCCTTTCGGACGCCGGGAATCATCCCTTGGTCGGCGAGCTTTCGAAAACATATCCGGCAAATGCCGAACTTCTGATAAACCGCTCGCGGACGCCCGCAGATCCGACAACGCCTTACAAGGCGAGTCGAAAACTTGGGCTTACGCAGCGCCATTGCTACCTTGGATTTACTTGCCATATTTTTGCTTAGTGGTCGGTCGCCACTTTCCTTACGCCGCTCGCAGCGGCATGCCAAATGCCTTCAACAAATCACGGGCTTCGTCGTCCTTGTTCGTGCTCGTGACCAACGTAATGTTCATGCCCTGCGGCGTTGTGAACTTGTCGGGATTCAGCTCGGGGAACACCAACTGCTCCGTCAACCCCAAGTTGTAGTTGCCTTGTCGATCGAATCCGTTCGGATCCAAACCGCGAAAGTCACGCACTCGCGGCAGGGCCAACGAAATCAAACGATCCAAAAATTCGTACATCCGAGCGCCCCGCAACGTCACCTTGCAGCCGATCGGCATCCCTTCGCGAAGCTTGAAATTCGCAATCGATTTCCGGCTGATCGTCGTCAACGGCTTTTGGCCCGTGATCTGCCGCATCGCTTCCAAAGCGTCTTCCAGATGCTTCTTCTCGGAAATGGCCTTGCCCACACCCATGTTCACCACGATCTTCTTCAGCCGTGGCAACGAATTCGGGTTCGTGCGGCCATACTTGGCGGCCAATGCGGGCAGGATTTCCTTGTCGTATTTCACCCGCAGCCGGGCGGGTGGAATGACCTCGGGTTCTTGCGGCTTGTCGGCCTCGGACTTTTTCGCTTTAGCTGCGCTCATGTTCGGTTCGCGTCGTTTCGTTTCTTAGTGCAGGCGGATTTCTATGCCGCCGCTTTATGTTGTTTCACGCCTTCTTTGCGTAGCGTTCCTTCGGAGGCGACACCAATCCGTTCCCGGCGCCGCACTTCTTGCAATATCGCTCTTTCGATCCGTTCTCCAAGTAACGCGATCCGATGCGCGATGCCGCCCCGCAAGCCTCGCACACCAATTGCACGTTGCTCATCGAAATCGGCATTTCCTTGGAGAGCCGCCCGCCTTGCGGGTTCTTTTGGCTGCGCTTCACGTGCTTGTACACGCGGTTGACGCCTTCGACGACGAGCTTGCCCGCCTTCCGGTTCACCCGGATTACCTTGGCGGTCGTGCCGCGGTCTTCGCCGGCGATTACTTTTACGGTGTCGTTTGTTTTAAGCCACATCTATACCACCTCGCTGGCGAGGCTGACGATTTTCATGAAATTCCGGTCTCGCAATTCGCGGGCAACGGCGCCAAATATACGCGTGCCGCGCGGGTTCTTATCGTTGTCGATGATCACGGCGGCATTGCTGTCGAATCGAACGTAGCTGCCGTCCGCCCGTCGCGTCGGTTGCTTCGTCCGAACGATCACGGCTCGAACGACCGCGCCCTTCTTCATTTCGCTGCCGGGCGCCACGCTCTTCACGCTGCAAACAATAATATCCCCAATCTTAGCAAATCGCTTACGCGATCCGCCGAGCACTTTGAAGCATCCTAACTCTCGCGCGCCGGTGTTGTCGGCCACGACGAGTCGCGATTGCATCTGAATCATGACTCCACCCCCTCCTTGGCTTCATTGCGAGCGGCGGCACGCATGGCAACCATGTCGATCATGCGGCCCTTCTCGACGATTCGCACCAAAGCCCATCGCTTCGTTTTCGACATCGGCCGCGATTCGATGATCTCGACCAGGTCGCCGACATGCGACTCGTTGTTTTCATCATGAACGTAACAAATGGTCTTCCGTCGGACAAACTTCCCGTAACGCGGGTGCTTGACCAGACGTGGAATCTCCACACGGCGCGTTTTCGCCGTTTTATCGTTCGTGACGGTTCCCGTTTCTATTCGCTTAGGCATGGACTTATTCCTACTACACAGCGTCCTTCTCGGCGGCGGCGTGCTTTCGTTGATTTTGAATCGTTTGAATCCGGGCGATCATGCGCCGGTGCTTTCGCAACTCGCTGGGAGCATCAAGCCGTTCCGTTTGCGCTTGCAGCCGCAAATGAAACAAGTTGCTCGTCGTCTCCCGGAGCGTCAGCTCCAGTTGCTCATCGCTCATTTCTCGAAGTTCGTTGGCCTTGCTCATCGCTTGATCCCTGTCTTATTCTTCCTAGACCGGCCGACGGCGGAGGAACCGCACTCGGACCGGCATCTTGTGGGCCAAGCGGGTGAAACACATCCGCGCGGCTTCCTCCGAAATCCCGCTGATTTCGTATAAAACCGTTCCCGGCCGAATCACTGCCGCCCAGTATTCCGGTTCGCCTTTTCCCTTACCCATGCGGGTTTCCAACGGAATCGACGTAATCGGCTTGTGGGGGAAGACGCGGACGTATAGTCGGCCTTCAGTGCGCAAATACTGCTGTGCGGCGATACGACCGGCTTCCAGCGTCGCTGCGCTGATCCACCCGCCTTGTAACGCCTGCAAGCCGTAGTCACCGTGGACAACCCGATTGCCACGGAAAGCGTCACCTCTTATACGCCCTCTTTGGCTTTTTCGGTGCTTGACCCGTTTTGGCATCAGCGCCATCGTTCTCGTCCTCGCTATACATTCCCTGGTTGATCCACACTTGAATACCGATATGCCCCTGAGCGATCAATGCCTCGGCAAAACCGTAGTCGATTTTCGCCCGCAAGGTGCTCAAGGGAATGGAGCCGGCAATCTGCTTTTCACGCCGCGACATTTCCGCTCCGCCCAATCGGCCCGAGAGCTGAATTTTAATGCCTTTGGCGCCGGCTTCCATGGTTTGTTCCATGGCTCGTTTCATCGTCCGCCGGAAACCGGAACGGCGTTCCAGTTGCTCGGCGATATCTTCCGCAACGAGTTGCGCGATAATCTCGGGACGATTCAGCTCCTCAATCTTCAGATTGATTCGCCGACCCGTCTTTTCCTGCAACTCTTTTTGCAATTCCTCGACCCGCTCGCCCTTGCGACCGATCAACAGTCCGGGACGTGCCGAGAATAACACCACTTTTACTTCGTCGCGCGTACGCTCGATTTCAATCTTGGAAATCGCGGGATAAAGCGGCTTTCCGAATTTATCCTTGCGTCCCTTGATATACTGCCGAATCTTCTGGTCTTCGACCAACAAATCGGCGAATTCTTGTTTCGAGGCGTACCACCGGCTCTTCCAACCGACCATGATGCCGGTGCGGAACCCGACGGGATTGACTTTCTGACCCATAATGAACGTTCTCGTCTGGACTGGCCCGTCTTGTTTAGTAAACGCGACGGATCGGCTTCAACCTCAATTCTTAATCCAACTCCACATGGATATGCGAAAAACGCTTCAGCAGGACCGACGCCATGCCGCGAGCATGGGGACGCATCCGCTTGAACATCGGACCGCCGTCTACGCGACAATCCGTCACCTTCAGGTGATGAAGATTTTGCGCTCGGCGGTCTTCGGCATTGGCCAACGCGCTGTGCAGAACCTTCTCCAGCATCCTGGCGCCGCGCTGCGGCTGATACTTGAGAATGTTCAATGCTTCGTCGGCCAATTTGCCCCGAATTAAATCCGCGATCGGTCGCACCTTGCGGGCGCTGATCCGTGCAAATCGGTAGGTAGCTTCGTAAGCCATGTTGCCGTCCCCTATCGCTTGCCTTTCCCGCCGTGACCGCGGAATGTCCGCGTCGGCGCGAATTCTCCCAGCCGGTGGCCGACCATCTCTTCGGTCACGAACACCTTCAGGTGAAGTTTTCCGTTATGTACCATAAACGTGTGCCCTACGAATTCCGGCACGATCGTGCA
>CAZNMP010000297.1:0-4549 GCA_964573875.1 uncultured Planctomycetaceae bacterium
TTCGACTAAAAACCAAGTAAGGCTGTGTTCGAGATCCGTGGACATTCTGGTTCCCAAGTTCCGGCTTGGGAACCAGATCGATTTCCGAACCATGAATGGGACGGAGAACGGATTAAGAACGCAACATCTGTTCTTCATACTCCCTGAGATTGATTCATGCATGAAATTAGCATTCACTCCGGCGTCTCGGATCAGAAGAACGGACGCGGGGCCGTCATTCATGGGGCAGTAGTAGCAGCCCTCGGCGGATTGTTGTTCGGATTCGATACGGCGGTGATCTCGGGCACGACCGACGCTTTGAAAGCGGCCTTTGGCCTCGACTCCTTCTGGTTGGGCTTCACCGTGGCCGTCGCTTTGATCGGCACGGTGGTCGGATCGCTCGCCATCGGCCGACCGGCGGATGTTTATGGGCGAAAAAAGTCGTTATTCATCCTAGCGGTGTTTTATTTCGTCTCGGCCGTGGGTTGTGCAATCGCGCCTTCCTGGTCGTTTCTCGTGGTCTCGCGGTTTATCGGCGGTTTGGCCATCGGCGGAGCTTCGGTGGTTGCGCCGATGTATATTGCCGAAATCTCGCCTTCGCAATGGCGCGGCCGATTGGTGGCCGTCAGCCAACTCAACGTCGTGATCGGCATTTTGCTCTCGTTCGTATCGAACTACTTCGTAGCCCATTTTGCTTCGTTCGACGTGGCATGGCGTTGGATGCTCGGGATCGTGGCAGTGCCGTCGGCCATGTTTTTTTTCCTGATTTTCCGCATCCTAGAAAGCCCTCGATGGCTGGTTCGCGAGGGCCGGCTGGAAGAGGCGGAATCGGTCCTTACACGGTTGGGCGAACCGGATGTGGAAGGGGCCTTGAAGGCCATTGGAGATTCGATTCACGATGCGTCGGGCCTGGACCACGGTCGGCTGTTTCAGGCGCGCCACATGCGGCCCATTCTGCTGGCCATGGCCGTGGCGATGTTCAATCAGTTGTCGGGCATCAATGCCGTGATGTATTACGCGCCGAAGATTTTCAGCATGGCCGGCGCGGGGCAAGATTCGGCCTTGCTGCAATCCATCATCATCGGCGGCGTTTTGCTGGCGTTCACCGTCGCGGCCATGTTCGTGATCGACCGCTTCGGACGCCGGATTCTGATTCTGATCGGGTCGGTTGGCACGGCGGCGTGCTTGGGACTCGTGGCTCAGGCGTTTTCGCGGAGCGACGGACAAGACGACGGCTTGTTGGTGTTAGCCGGCTTGATCGGCTTCATCGCCTTCTTCGCCTTTTCGCAAGGGGCGGTCATCTGGGTGTTCATCTCCGAGATATTTCCCAACACCGTGCGCGCCAAGGGGCAGGCCTTGGGCAGTTTCACACATTGGTTCACGGCCGCGTTGGTATCGTGGACTTTTCCGATGGTCGCCGAGATTTCCGGCGCCTGGGCTTTTGGATTTTTCGGATTGATGATGGTTTTGCAATTCGTTTTCGCTTGGAAGATCATGCCGGAGACCAAGGGAGGCTCGCTGGAAGACATCGAACGACGCCTGGCCGGCCCCAGCATTGCATTTAAAAACAATACACAATATGCAAAGGAATAATTCTCGTGAAAAAAACACCTTCCTGCTTCGCACTATTTTTCGGCAATCGCGGATTCTTTCCCTCGTCGCTCATGACGGCGGCGCGGCGTCAGATGCAGGAAACACTCACGGCCTTGGGTCATGATACGATCATGATGGACGAGAGTGAAACCCGCTTCGGCGCGGTGGAAACCATCGAGGAAGGCCGTCGTTATGCGGCATTTTTAGAGGCCAATCGAGGCAAGTTCGACGGTGTGATTCTTTGTTTGCCGAACTTCGGCGATGAAAACGGCGCGGCGGAAGCCTTGCGAAACGCTCAAACGCCGATTTTGGTTCACGCTTATCCCGATGAGATGGCGAAGCTTTCGCCGCAACTGCGCCGAGACGCTTTCTGCGGAAAAATTTCGATTATGGACGTTTTCCGCCAACAAGGCATTACGTTTACCGCCTTGAAGCCGCACGTGGTCGATCCCGCCGGCCGGACGTTTGCCGAGAACATCGACTATTTCGACCGTCTTTGCCGCACGGTGGCGGGCATGAAGAATTTGCGCGTCGGCATGTTCGGCGCGAGAACATCGGCGTTCAAGACGGTTCGCATCGACGAACTAACGCTCGAGCGCAAGGGCGTCACGGTCGAAACTTATGATCTGGCCACTATCCTCCAGTTGGTCAAATCGGCCGATACGAATTCGAACCGCTACAAGGATAAAGCGGTACTTCTGAAAGATTATTCCGACTGGACCGGCGTGCCCGAAGAATCGTTCGTCAATCTTTGCAAACTCGGCGTCGTGATTGAAGAAATGATCGAGCGAGACGACCTCGATTGTGCCGCGATTCGCTGCTGGTTGGAACTACAACAGCAGTTGCACATCTCGCCGTGCGTGCTGCTTTCCGATTGGAACGAGCGTGGTTTTTCGATGGCTTGCGAAGCCGACGTCGGTAGCGCCGTTTCGATGAGGGCCATTTCGCTTGCAGCCGGCAGTTCGGCCGCCTGTCTGGATTGGAACAACAACTACGGCGACGATCCTGAGAAGTGCATTCTGTTCCACTGCGGTCCCGTGCCGCGCTCGATGATGCTCGAAAAAGGACATATCGAAGATCATGCCATTCTGGCCAATGCCGTGGGCCAAGGCTGTTCGTTCGGCTGTTATGTGGGCCGCATCGCGCCCTCCGCAATGACCTTCGGCAATCTCATGTCGGAGGAAGGACGGCTGCGGATGTACGTAGGAGAAGGCGAATTCACGTCCGACGCGATTCCACGCGAATTTTTCGGCGTTGCCGGCGTTGCGAAGATCCCGAATCTGCAAGACGTGTTGCTGATGATCGGCCGCGAAGGTTTTCGTCATCATGTGGCCGTCGCAAACGGCACGGTACGCGAGCCGCTCAGCGAGGCCCTGGAAAAATATCTCGGCTACGACGTGGTGCGCGCTTAATAGCGTTCATCGCCAATCAGTAAGCGTCATTGAAAAATAGCCGGGAGCTAACAGCTCCCGGAATGTGCCTAAATCTTTAATCCTTTCCGGGAGCTGTTAGCTCCCGGCTACTACAACATTTACAGCTTCCGGCTGTTACGGCAGTACGTTCCTGAGAAACATTAGCGTAGTAATCTCCGGTAAGTAGCGGGCAACGATGGATTTGATACGACAATTGGATTCTTGCATTCCGCATGTGCGGCTGGCTTCACTGGAGCGGCTCCGCATTCTGGAGCAGCATGGGATGCTCGATTCCAAGGCCCAAACGGGCCCCAGGCTGCCGAGTTACGATCATATCCACACATCGGTATCCTACGGTTCCGTGGCCCCGGGCGTCTACTCGGTTTCGCACATGGTTTGGGCAGCCCACGAGGCCCGCGCCGTGTCGATTTCGATTATCGAACACGAATCATTGGCGCATTGCGAGGAAGCGCGCCGGGCCGTGGCGATTGTGAATCGCGGCATGGACGAACCGATGCAATGGATGTTGGGCGTTGAGTTCAAGGCTCCAATTGCACAGGCCGACGATGGATCGCAGCGGTTTCGTGCGAGCATGGCCCGCGCCTGGGGACAAGGCGAGGCGGCCTGGGTTGTCGGCTTGGGCATTCGGCCTTGCGAAGAACTTGCGAAGCTGGTGCATCGGTTTCAACGGGCCAAGCGGGTGCGCGCCCGAAGACAATTGGAGGGTCTCAACCGGCATCTTGGCATTATGCCGCCGCTGATGTTGTCGGAATTAATGACGACGGAAGGCAATATAACCGACCGAGCGATTGCGCTCGGCGCGGCGATGGCGAAATGGCCCGATGCCGATGCGGCGACGTTGGGTTGCCATGCCCGGGATGTGCGCGCGATGCTCAATCCAGGCGGGCCGGGTTACACACCGTTTGCAGCGAACTTGCCAAGCTATCAGGATTTAGTCGGAACTCTCGCGCATCTGGGGATGACGCCGGCGTTTACCTCGCAGCTCCGCGAGCCGGCCCTTAGCGAATCGCTGCCCTCGCTGATCTCTTGGGGAATCGGCGCGCTTGATACCGCCGGCATCGAACCCGATGAGCCGAACGCGGAAGAACATATTCAAGACCTGATTACCTTAGCCCATCGCTTTGAACTATCGCTATTGGGCGGTTCGGACTATCGCGGCACAGGCACCGGCTGGCGCTCGCGTGCCGCATGGATGGATCATCCCTTATTCCAGAAATCACATGCTCGGATGCGCTGTCGTGCGGCAGCAGAGCATGAAACGGCTGCCGAGGTAATTGCCACGGCAGGGAATTTCGAGTGGTAAATGCCCTTGAAAACGACGCTAGCGATCCGCTTTGAGAATCGCGTAAAGTTCTAGATCCTCGAAGGCGTCCCACTTGCGCACGTGTTGGCGCAGACGGCCTTCGTGAATCATGCCCAGCTTTTGCATGACGCGGCCGGAGGCCGGGTTCCGCGAAAAATGGTGGGCGTAGATGCGGTTCAGCCCCAATTGCTCAAAGCCGAAATCCACAATGGCGCGACCTGCCTCGGTTGCAAAACCTTGG
>CAZNMP010000298.1:0-4538 GCA_964573875.1 uncultured Planctomycetaceae bacterium
GTCTTTCGTCCGCTCGGAAAAACTCGCGAATATGGCCCGAAAGCCGCACGAGAAATGGCAGCCAACTTCTTTGCGTCGTTGGCAATCGGCGAGCCAAGAGTTGCGCCGCGATCCGTCGCTTTTGGCCTACTATGATTTCCAGCAACAAAATAACCATCCGACCGTGCTGCCTAACGTGGCAGGCAACGGCAATTCCAAGCTTGACGGCGTCGTGGAAAACGTCACGTGGAGCGACGGCCGCATGTCGGGCAAGCACGCTTTGCAATTCAACAGCGCATCCGATTACGTGCAAATCAAACTACCCCAGAAAGTGGACGACCTGACGTTGGCCGCCTGGATCCAGGTGCAATCGCTGGATGAAGGTGAGATCGGTTTATTGATGAGCAGCGGCTGGAGCCAGCTTGGCCAAGTTCACTGGGAATTGACGGACGAGGGCCGCATTGCCCTGGATACCTATGAAACCAGCGGACGCATTTGGATCTACAAATCAGAACCGATTTTCGACCAACAGCGATATTATCATTGGACGCACATCGCCGTGGTTTACGACCATGCGGCCGGTTTCGTGCGGTTCTATGCCGACGGTCGTCCGGCCGGCGAAATGAAGATTGCCATGATCACTCCGCTCTGCATCGGAGAAGCCCGAATCGGACAATGGAATATGAAAGGCGTCATGCAACAATATGGCGTCAGCCGTGCGTTCCACGGACGAATCGATGAGATGGCTATTTTCGGCCGATCCCTTTCGGCCGACGATGTAAAACATTTGTTCGAGTCCGGCATTGCAACGTCCAACGGCAGCACGGCTTCCGATGCACGTAACGCCGGTCACCCATAGTTCAAGGATTTCCAACATAACGCATTGATTTACGTTGCGAATCAAAACAGGAAAGGAGGTTTTTCAGCAACGGGAGGCGCCCTATCAAGGCTACAAATCGCGGATACTTGAGAAATCGTTCTAGTCTACATTTCGTTTTCCTTTTGGGAGGTGTGTTATGAGAGGTATCGGTTTTCTGCGTCTGGCCCTCGCGGTTCTGCTGGTAATCGTCGCCATTGTTCCGGTTCAGGCTTCCACGATTTCTTATACCGGCAGTGATACGACCACCTTGGGCAATTGGCGTACCGCGGCCCCTGACGCCGACGCCAAATACGGCACGGATGGTTACGTGCTGTTCAACTATCTGAATTGGGGAGGCCCCGGGGCCTATGCCGCATCCAATGACCTTGCCGCATTGCCCGGCTATGTGAGCAGCTACTCGATCAATGCGGTCCAGGGTGTAGATCAGCAGGGTACTCAAGGCGCGGCCTTGCAAGACCCAAGAAACGTTAGCGACAAGCATACGGCGCAGATCTACAACTATCCGACAGGCGCCATCGATCCTGCCGTTGGAAATTTGTCGTTAAGCTTCACCATGGCGGCTGACAAGAATTTCAAATTGGAACTGAACGCAGTACACGGCGCTCTTTCATGGAATGAAAGCTACACGGTGAGCATCGCCGGCGCTACCCCGGCAACAAGCAGCATCATCGCCGAACAGGACGGCGTTTGGCAAGTGTTTAGTATCGATGCCAAGAAAGACGACGTTGTCACGATCACGGCCAACTGCCAGAGCCTCAGTTCCGGCACGATTATGTCGGCCATGGCCTTCGATGCGGTGCCCGAACCAAGCACTATTGTATTGCTGGTTATGGGAATTATCGGTCTTCTGGCCTACGCTTGGCGGAAGAGGAAGTAGATTGCGAGAATTGGGATTTGGAGATTTGGGATTTTAGATCGAGGAATACTAATTGCTGGACAATGAGGATCTACTGCCATGTTGCCAAGAAATAAAATCCCAAATCCCAAATCAACAAGTCCTGAATTCAGGAACGGCTTTACGCTGGTAGAGTTGCTTGTGGTCATCACGATCATCGGCATTTTGATTTCGCTGCTGCTTCCGGCGGTGCAAGCGGCGCGAGAGGCAGCGCGCCGATTGCAATGCAGCAATAACCTGAAGCAACTTGGGCTAGGGTGCCTTACGCACGAACAAGCCCAGGGGTTTCTTCCCACGGGCGGCTGGGGCTGCTGGCTGCTGGCCGACCCCGACCGCGGCTTCGGCAAGACCCAGCCGGCCGGTTGGGTTTACAGTATCCTGCCCTACATCGAGCAAAACGCTTTACATCAACTAGGCGCGGGCTTGTCCGACAAATCGGCCACGAACGCTCAATTGATGCAAACTCCGTTGGCCGTGATGAATTGTCCAACGCGGCGGCGCGTCGCGCTATTTCCCCATCGCATGGGCGCTGCCTCGCAAGCACGAGGCGACTATGGGGCCAATGTCGGCGACACATCGAGAGTAACGTATTTCGGTCCCTCGGACGCCTCCACGGTTGACGCCAGTTGGAACCCGGACACGTCGGATATGACAGGCATTTCTTTTGTGCGCAGCGAACTTAAAATGGCCGGCATACGAGACGGAACATCCAACACTTATTGCGCCGGCGAAAAGTCGGTTGATCCCGATTATTACCTTACCGGCGAGGACGACGGCGACGACTCGACCATGTTTTCCGGTCAGCAGGAAGACACTTATCGCGCGGGAGCATATCCGAATTCCGATGGAACCACATACACCTACTTGCCGCCTTTACAGGACACGCCCGGCAGCATGAATTCAACGAGTTTCGGCAGCGCTCATTCGGGGGCGTGCAACTTTGTTTTTTGCGACGGTTCGGTGCGCAGCATCAGCTATTCGATCGATGCCGAAATTCATCGCCGACTCTGTAATCGCAAGGACGGTCTTGCGATCGACGGGGGCAAGTTTTAAGCAGATGGCTATTCCCCCGACCGCCCCCACCCTTACTCTCCGTACATCATCGAGAAGCCTCCCATGAAACACCAACGAGAATTGTTCGCACTGGCGATATTGGTCTGTGGATGTTTACCATCTCTTGCGGTCGAGACGGTCGAGCGTGCCGCACCTGAGAATCCACCGCTTATCAAGCTGCCGTTCTGTTTCAGCGGCATGCGGATGGAGAATACGCCGGTCGTGTACGACTCCCGTTACCTGCTGGTCCAGAACCAGCGCAGCAACAAGCCAGGAGAAGAACAGGACAAATGCTACTTGTTCATCGAAGACTTGACGACAGGCGCCGAGGTAGCGCGATTTGGAACCGGCTTCAGTTTCGTCAGCGCGCTCGTCAAGGGTAACGAGATGAACGTGTTCGCCACGGTAAACACAAGCAAAGAGTGGACTAAAGACATTTACCGGTTCTGGTCAACCGACCTGAAGACATGGAAACAAGAGATCGCAATTGTTCGCGACGGTGACGAACATCTGTTCAACTGCTCGGTCTGCCGCGACGACCAGGGCTATATCATGGCCTATGAATCCAACAAGCCCGTAGCGTGGAGCTTCCGCTTTGCTCGTTCGAGGGACTTGGCGAAGTGGGAGAAAATCCGCGAGATCGAGTTTAGCGATCTGGCCGAGAAATCGTACTGTGCCTGTCCGGCGATCCGTTACTTCGCACCCTACTACTACGTGATCTACAGCATTGCACGTAACAAGGGCGTAGGCACGCGATACTTGTATCAGCGACCCGAAACCATGTACGCCGTGACGGTGGCCCGGTCAAAAGACTTGGCTGATTGGGAGGTTAGTCCGACGAAGTATCCAATGCTCGATCCCGTGGCAGGTGAAGGCATCAACAACAGCGATGCCGATCTCTTTGAGGTCGCTGGTAGGACCTATGTGTGCTACGCAACGGGCGACCAAGCCACCTGGGGCACGATCCGGGTGGCCATGTATGACGGCCCCATGAAAAAAATGCTGGGCAGCTATTTTCCTGATGGCGTGCCAACGGTCAAGTTCGACGCCCGGCAACGAGAGTATGTGTACCCTCCCGCCCATTGACGCCTTAAACTTATTATTATATGATAATTGGCGGTTGGAACGGAAATCCGTCAATCGCCTAAGCCCACCGGCGCAAGGGAGTGTTCAGGAGTACTGCTAAAGATTTGTGGTGCAACTGCCCCCGGTCGCCCGACCGGATCAGATGCCTACGCCGTAAAGTATTCTCTCGGACAGCCATCAACTTCGATCCATTCCCACCAACTGCAAGGAGTCTTCCGATGACAGTGACGTTCGCCTACCGGCTGGTTCTATCGACTGCGTTCATTATGTCCGCGTTGCCGCAACTGCCGGCGCTTTGCGCCGCCCCATGGGATCCGGCGGCCGCCGATTACACAGGTCATAAGGGCAAAACGCTTTACGTCTCGAAACAAGGCAACAATACCGACGGCGGCACTTGGGCCACCGCGTTTCAAACCATTCAAGCAGCACTTTCGGCCGTGCCGGACGCGCAGGGCGGACACCGCATCATCGTTCGGCCGGATACCTACGTGGAAGCCAATTTTTGGACGCCCCACAAAGGCGCTGAAGGGTCGTACAACGAATTGATCGGCGACTGCGACGGCAAACTGGGCTCCGGCGCTACCGGCCGAGTGCTTATCGACTCGGGAGATCCGAAAAAAGGATTCAAGAGTTTCGATTGGTGGT
>CAZNMP010000299.1:0-4510 GCA_964573875.1 uncultured Planctomycetaceae bacterium
ATCGTCGTGCCGGGCACCCAGTAGTTCTTCATGTAGGGATGCTCGGAATTCGTCACGTGGATCCGCTGCCAGCCGGTCAAGTGGCTTTCGATCTTCTTGCCCGTCAACGGGTCGGCATAGCGGAAGTACTGAAGAATATGCGGATCCTCGAGATCGAAGTAGACCGAGCCGTTCTCGCCGTTGAGCTCGAACGTGTTGAAGTTCTTCCGTCCGCGGGCGTAGCGGGTGCTCTCGAAGGTGCCGCAGGATCCGTTGGCGAACAAGGCCAGGAACATGCAGGCGTCGTCGATCGTGACCGGCTCCATCTTGCCCGTCTCGGCGTGCTTGCGTTCCTTGATGAACGTTTCGGTATAGGCGACGACCTTTTGGATGGGGCCGTTGAGCCACTCGGCGGTGTCGATCGAGTGGGCCAGCAAGTCGCCGGTGACGCCGGAGCCCGCCACTTTCGAGTCGAGCCGCCAGAGAGCCATGCCGCCCTGGGGCACATCGGCCGAAATCGTATAGTCTTGGTTATACAACGCACGGTAGTGGAACGGACGGCCGATGCGTCCTTCCTCGATCACCTGCTTGGCCAGCGAGATGGCCGGCACGCGGCGATAGTTGAACGAAACCATGTTGGCCACGCCGGCTTTTTCCACGGCGGCCACCATCTCGGCCGCTTGGGCCGTGTTCATGGCCAGCGGCTTTTCGCAGACGACCATCTTGCCTGCCTCGGCCGCGCCGATCACCAGATCGTGATGCAGCGAGTTGGGCACGCAGACGTCGATCAAATCGATGTCGGGCCGAGCCACCAGCTTCTTCCAATCCAATTCCATCGACTCGTAGCCCCAGGTGGCCGCGAATTTTTCGAGCTTGTCCTTTTCTTCCGGCCGCGCACAACAGGCCTTGAGCACGGGATGGTAGTCGTGCGGGAAGAAGTGGTTCACCTGGCAATAGGCGTTCGAGTGGGTCCGGCCCATGAAACCGCAACCGATGATACCGATGCGTAACTCTTTAGACATAAAAGGAAACTCCTAGGTATGGAAATGCCGAATGTCGAAATCGAAATGTCGAAAAAATGCCGAATGCAAAAATTGAAATGCCGAATTTAAACTGGCAGATCATCAACTACTCTTCTTACTCCGATAAATAGCAGAAAAAATCAGGTTTAACTCTTGAGCTTCGCGCCATAGCTTACGAGCTTCTTCTTTTAACTCTGGTACTGCCGTTGCAATCATTCGCAGCCAGTGTTTGCTCTCACGGGATTCTCGTTTGCATATGCTGATCCGGTAACGAAACTCTTTTTTGGAGCCCGCGTTGTCCGCCTCGCAATAATTCGCCCCAACACTCGTGCCTGAACGAACCAATTGAGGAATTAATGATTCAGTAACCAGCGTAACTGGAATACGTTTTGCGAATGTGACGATGTCCTCGCCAAAACGTCCGGTACGCTCTTCCAAATCGTATGGTTTTGCCGATGTCGAATTGGTCGTTTTGTCATTGGTCATTGAAATTTCGTCATTCATTCGACATTTCAATTTCGACATTCGACATTAACTGCTATTCTTTCCACCCATGCACGTCGCGCACTCCGACCATCGCGCGAAGAATGTCGTTCCAGGTGTCTCGCTTCATCATCGTGGCGTTGGGGAACATGCAGCCGTCCCAGCAAATGTGGCGGAAATTGTGGGTCAGCCGTCCGCTGCCGTCGCGAAGCCAGAAGCCGGCGCAACGAACGATGTCGAGCTTGCCATTGGGGTCGGTGGCCAAACAGTGACGGCCGGTCTTATCGTGCGAGCCGGAGCCATGCACCGTGCCGTCATTTTGGGCCACATGGAAGTCGATCGTCCAGGGTCTCAATGCCGTGGTGAGCGTCGTGTAGGCTTTGTCGAACGCGGCCTGATCGTTCCAATCGAAGCCTTCGGGCAACAGGGCGTCTTCGGGCGCGTTGTAGCCCATCAGATAAAGCAACGTATGCGCCATGTCGGCCTGGAAACCGAGCGTCTCCGGACGATCGACCAATTCCAACAACTCCATCATGCGCCGCCAACTATGCATGCCGCCCCAGCAGATTTCGCCTTCGGCCGCCAAACGCTCGCCATGATCCTCGGCAATGTCGCAAGCCTCGCGGAAGGTGTCGGCGATCCGCTTCTGGTTCTCGGCGGGGTCGGCAAGCCACTCGGCCACGCCGCACGACGAGTCGATCCGCACAGCGCCGTTCGGGCGAATGCCCAACTGACGCAATTCCAAGGCGATGCGGCAGCCCTTGCGCACTTGGGTGAGAAACTGTTTGCGATCGGCCGTGCTGCCCATGGCCGAACCGCCGCCCGTGGGCGCCCAAATCGGGGCGACGACCGTTCCAATTTCCAAATTGCGCGACCGGGCCTTGTCGGCCAATACTTTGATTTGATCCGAGGTGGAGTCGATGCTGATATGCGGCTCGAAAAGGAACAGATCGAAGCCGTCGAACTTGACGCCCTCGAACTCGGCGCTGGCCGTCAGATCGAGCATGGTGTCCAAGTCGATAGGCGGTTCGCCGCCTTGCCCTTTGCCAACGACGCCGGGCCACGCTGCGTTATGAAGCTTGGGGTAATTATTCGTATGCTCGGACATAATGAGATCCTTGTAATTTTCTAGGAAGAACTCCCCTCTCCCGAGATTAGGAGAGGGGAGATTTTTTCGTCGCGTTACTGCTTCCGATGGTCGCCGATCTTCGGAGTGCTGGGATGCACGTTGGGACCGAAGTAGCGGAGACCGACCAGCGGCTCGCCGCCGGTGTTGACGATTTCGATACCGGCCTTGGCGGCGCCTTCGGTGATGTAAACTTCGTCCCACGGCTCTTCGCCGAAGTGGATCATCACGGGGGCTTGAATTTCCAGCTTGCCCATCCGGCCGGCGCCTTGGACCGTGATCCAGCCGCTCGCGCCCGGATCCTTCAACACGCACTTCGCGCCGGGCATCACGGTCAATTCCTTGGCCGTTACCAATTGCTCGCCGTCGAATCCGCCGTAGTCGATCCAGCGGTCGGTGTAGCCGGGGCCGGAACGCTCCTGATCGACAATCGGCTCAACGTAGTTGTGCTGCACGAAATAGGGATCGACGTTCTTCTCCCAGTCGAGCTGCTCGACGATGAAATCAAGATCGCGATGCTTGTCCTTCGGCACGTCCTTGACCAATAGATCCCAGGGCACTTCGCGCCCTTCGACCAACGACTGATACATGCCGAACACGTCGGAACCCCATTGCGGTTCGTAGGTGCAAAGCGACCCGGGGGCGTGCAACACGCCGGCCGGAATCATCCAGCCGGTGCCCGGCTTCAGACGATAAGCTTTCGACAGATCGAGAATGCCGTTGTCGCCCTTACTCCAGTTTTCGAGGCAGCGGCGCACGTCGGCCTTCGTCGTGCCGGGCTCCAGGCCCATGAACGTATAGTCGAAATGATTTTCGGCGGCATTCAATTGCGGCGGGAAATAATAGCACTCGGGCTTGCCTTGCTGGCCGGTCAATTCGGCGTGCTTGGCTTGCTGGTGCATGTGGTGGGGGATGGGGCCCATATTGTCGAAGAACTTCGAGTAGACCGGCCATCGTTTGTACTTGTCCCAAATCGCCTGACCGACAATCTTGCCCTTGCCTTCCTCAACGGCGTCTTTCAACAGGAAACGCTCGCCCTCGAATACGCAATAGCTCAAACCTTCGTCGTCGGCGCGGCCGTCGTTCGCGGCTTCCGTGGTGCTGGCGAACCAACGTTCGTCGATGCCGCCGCGATGCGCGCCCAGGGCGTACCAATCGGTCGGGGCCAGTTTGATGCGTTTGCCGGGATGCAGGAAACTGCGCGGCACCCAGTTGGGCGTTAAACGCAGCAAACCATTGCCGGCGTCCAGGGCGCGGTTCAAAATGGCTCCTACGTTATCCCGCTTGACGATCTTCGATGCACACATAAGAAAGATTCCTCCCAAAGGAAAATTTGCTTGAAAATGGCTGTCCAATCGCCTCTTTGTACACCGTCCGCAACCCCTTGGCAAGCAACATTTTGCCGTAATTTGGGCGGACAGGAAAAACATGTCGTTTCCGTACCGAATTATGTCTTTTAGGTACAAATTTCTTTTTTCTTACACCTGAAATTTCGCCCCGGGGACTGCAAAAAATCGGGAAAGCGTGTATACTTCTCGCCAACGATTGCGCCCTGCATTGCCAATAACACCGTTGCTCGGCCGGCCGGCTAACGAACGCGGTTGGTACAGCCACGTTTGCGATGGAAGTAAGCGTCCTTGGCAACATCGGCATCAAATAATTTTTTATCGGAGGGAGACCAGCGGTCATGGCCAAAAAATCGTGGATTCTTACGGATGTCGATGCGGATATCTATCAGGAACAAATCTCGATCGGTCCCGACCAAGCCGGCGGCAAGGCCCGCGGCTATTCCATCGTCAAACGAACGCTTCGCGGTGGCTTGCGTGAGGGCGTCGATGTGGTTGAAGTCGACAACGGGCGGCTCCGTTTTGTCGTCATTCCCACGCGCGGCATGGGGCTT
>CAZNMP010000300.1:0-4509 GCA_964573875.1 uncultured Planctomycetaceae bacterium
CGAGCTAAGCTCTTTTTTAGCCTTTTCGCAGGCCTCTTGCAGTCGCTGCAAGGCCATTGTGTCTTTGCGCAGATCAATACCGTATTGTTTCTGGAACTCGTCGGCCACGTAGTTGATTAAACACTGATCGAAGTCGTCGCCGCCGAGATGGGTGTCGCCGTTCGTGCTGATGACGCGGAACACGCCGTCGGCCACTTCAAGGACCGAGACGTCGAAGGTGCCGCCGCCGAGGTCGAACACCACGATCTTTTCGTTCTTCTTCTTGTCCAAGCCGTAAGCCAACGAGGCGGCGGTCGGCTCATTGATGATGCGAGCCACTTCGAGGCCCGCCACTTGGCCGGCGTCCTTGGTGGCCTGACGTTGGGCGTCGTTAAAATAGGCCGGCACGGTGATGACGGCTTTATTTACTTTATGGCCCAAGTAGGCTTCGGCCGCTTCCTTGAGTTTCCGCAAAGTGAACGCGGAAATCTCGGGCGGAGTGTAGTCTTTTCCATCGACATGGACTTTCACGTAATCTTCGGGACCGCCCACAACCTTGTAGGGCACGATCTTTTCTTCGCTGCCCACTTCGTTGTGGCGGCGTCCCATGAAACGTTTGATCGAAGAGATTGTACGTGTGGGGTTCGTAACCGCTTGGCGTCGGGCAGGCTCGCCCACGACCGTATCGCCCTTGTCGGTAAATGCAACGACGCTAGGCGTCAGTCGGTTACCCTCGGCGTTGGGGATTACCTTAACTTCCTTACCTTCCATTACGGCAACCACCGAATTTGTAGTGCCGAGGTCGATTCCAATAATTTTTTCACCAGAAGACATAGTTCATTTGCTCCTTTCGCAAACCCTGTGAGGGTTTTGGCACCCTCTGCAAAGATAATTCATGGAAGCAAAGGGCGTGCCGAGCAGCGGACTGTGGATTTATCGCACTACGTAAGTATATATAGGTTATGGATATGCGACGTTCTGCAAATGTAAGATGACAGCGATTTTATCCGTGTAAAGCCGAAGTTCTGCCATTTTGGCAGGATTTCTACCAAGAAAATGCTGCCGGGTATGGGATAGTCATGGGGTAGTATTGTCAGGAAGGGCTGCATCGAGCACCCCGCCCGAGGGTTGACACAACCGAGCCCCTCCGGTAGAAGAAGAAGTTTCCAAGGTATCTGCATGGCGAAGACAAGATCCAAATCGGGAGAAGGTGCGGCCGCAAAGCGTAAAAATATCGCTGCGCCTGCGGGGCTCGATGCGTTGCGGCTGCAAATAGCCCAACTCGATCAAGAATTTCTCCGGTTGGTGCAGCATCGTGCCAAACTGGTGCTCGAAGCGGCTCAGTTTTGCACTTCGCCGGCCGAAGCGACGTTTGCCTCGGCTATTGACGAGGAATCGCTGCAAAAGCTATCAAGCTCGGCCCAGGGGCCGTTGCCGCATCGTTGCATTCGGATGGTGTTGCGCGAGCTATCGAGCGGATGCCGTTCGTTAATACATGTGCCGCGCATCGCTTATTTGGGCCCCTTGTATAGCTATAGCCATTTGGCCGCCATGCACCGTTTCGGGCAAAGCGTTGAATTCGTGCCTGTGGGCACGATTGCGGCGGTGTTCGAGGAAGTGCATCGGAAACAGTCGGATTTTGGCCTGGTTCCAATGGAAAATTCGACCGACGGACGCGTGGCCGACACCCTCGATATGTTCACGCGGATGCGGGTGCGGATTTGCGGCGAGGTGGAGCTCAGGATCCATCACGCTTTGCTGGGCAAATGTGCGCGGACGGAAATCCGTGAGGTTTACAGCAAGCCCCAGGCGCTGTCGCAATGCCGCAACTGGTTGGCCAAGCATCTGCCGGCGGCACGGTTGATCGAAGTCACCAGCACCTCGACGGCGGCCCAATTGGCAGCGGAAAAGCCGGGAGCGGCAGCCATCGCCAGCATTCAGGCGGGCGTGCATCATGGGCTGGATGTGTTGGCCGAGCATATCGAAGACAATCCGAACAATACCACGCGGTTTGCCCTGATCGGCGATCATGTTCCGCCACCGACCGGCAACGACCATACGGCGATGCTGTTTCAGATTTTGCATCGTCCCGGTTCGTTGGCCGATGTCATGAATATCTTTAAGCGCAACAAGGTGAATTTGACGTGGATCGACTCGTTCCCGATCCCCGGGACGAATCGCGGCTACTTGTTTTTCGCCGAGATGGAAGGGCATGAGAACGATGCACATTTGCGCCGCGCGGTGGCGAAACTAGAAAAAAACACATTGCGACTGGAGATTCTTGGGTCTTTCCCCGCAACTACACCGGTGGATTGAAAGGTGCATGGAAAACGACGTCAACTTGCTGATGAGTACGTTGTTTGCTACCATGAGCAGGGGGGGGAAAGGAGAGGTTGCTTATGAGTCAGATGATTCAAGCTATTTATGAGGATGGTGTTCTGAAACCCTTGGAAAAGCTGGCCCTAGGTGAACACCAACGGGTTCAAATTATCGTTGAGCCACAATTTACGGTAAACAATCCGCAGAGCAAAGAGACCGACGATCCTTTATGCGGCGTTCGTGCAGCTTTGGGCGTCTCTGATCTTGCTGAACACTTTGATGACTATCGCCTTGGCTGTCGTAAAATATGAATTCGGTTTTTTTAGACGCCTCTGGCTTGATTGCCGTGGCTAATACGGATGATCACTGGCATTCTCAGGCGGAAGCAGCCTGGAATGATTTGATCGTTTCGAATGCCACCTTGGTCACGACTTCGTTGGTGTTGTTTGAGTTGGGGGACGGGCTATCGAGGATTAACCAACGATCATTAGCCCTTGTGCTCTATGATCGACTGCGCACTTCCTCACGAGTGCGGATTATGTCTGTTAGTTTGGAATTGGAAGCGGCCGCTTGGGAGCTTTTTCGACAACGCCCCGACAAGACATGGGGCGCTACGGACTGCACCAGCTTCATTGTGATGAAGGAGCATGAAATCGAGACTGCCTTTACGGTGGATCACCATTTTGAACAAGCCGGCTTTCGACGCTTGATTCGGCTCAATGAGGATGACTAAGAATCAAGATAATACTAAATTCTGAATACTGAACGCTGACGGCTAATTGCTGACAGCCGAAAACTTAACCTTAGAGGAGTTCCTGGAATGCGTCGTCCGTTTATTGCCGGCAACTGGAAAATGAACATGAACCGCGAGTCGGCCATCGCTTTGGCCGAGGGGGTGGCAAAGCGAGCCGAGAAGCTTGAGGGCGTGGATTTGGCCATTTGCCCACCAAGCTGCTATCTCGACGCCGTGGGCCGCACGATTTCCGGTTCGAAGGTTGCCTTGGGCGCTCAGAACATGTACCACGAGAAGGATGGCGCTTTTACCGGCGAGTTGAGCGCTGCAATGCTTGTCGACCTGGGTTGCACCTATGTGATTCTCGGCCATAGCGAGCGTCGCCATATCCTTGGCGAGACCGACGAAGCCATCAATAAAAAAGTCCATGCCGCGCTACAGGCCGGCCTGATTCCCGTCGTTTGCGTTGGCGAGTTGCTTTCGGAGCGTGAAGCTGGGCAAACTATGGCGGTTATTCAGCGTCAGTTCGACGGTTCGCTGGCCGGCGTTTCGCCCGAGGACATGAAAAAGATCGTTATTGCTTACGAGCCCGTCTGGGCAATTGGGACAGGCAAGGTTGCCACCCCCCAGCAAGCCGAAGAAGTGCATCTCGGTCTTCGCAAACTCGTGGCCGAACGCTATAATGCTCAGATTGCGGAGGAAGTTCGGATGCAGTACGGCGGAAGCGTCAAGCCGGACAACGCCGCCGAGTTGCTCGGGCAGGCCGACATCGACGGTGCGTTGGTGGGCGGTGCTAGCTTAAAGGTAGACCAATTCCTCGGTATCGTGGCCGGGGCCTTGAAATAAGGAAAGGATTTTCATGATCTCTTTGTTAATGGTATTGCTGTTGCTGACAGCCGTATTCTTGATCGTGCTGGTGTTGATCCAGCGGGGTAAGGGCGGCGGATTGGCAGGCGCTTTTGGCGGCATGGGCGGTCAAAGCGCATTCGGCACCAAAGCCGGCGACCTCTTCACCCGCATCACCATCGGCGTAGCCGCCTTCTGGATCATCTTGTGCATGATCATGGTGAAGGTGTCGGGCGTGGGCGGCGGCGGGCCTTTGAGTACGGATCTTGGCGGCAGCGCGGAGCAGAAGCCGGGTGTCTCGGCCGCGCCTTCCACCGACAAAAAGCCGGCCGGAAAGAGTGAAACGCCTGCCTCGTCCGAAAAAGCACCAGCCAAGGATGAAGGCAAATAGCCCATGCTCCAAAGCATGACCGGATTCGGCGAATCGCGCGCGCAGCAAGACGATTTGGCTGTCGCGGTTGAGATTCGCACGATCAACAATCGGTTTTTCAAACTATCGGTTCGCGCTTCCGAGGGATATGCCTCGATCGAGCCGATGGTCGAGAGCGTTGTGCGCGAATCCATCTACCGCGGAACGATCCAGGTCAATGTGCGTGTGGATCGAAAGCATTCGCCCGAAGATTATCAGATCA
>CAZNMP010000301.1:0-4484 GCA_964573875.1 uncultured Planctomycetaceae bacterium
GGTAATAGGCCATTGTCGGCAATTCCGCAATGATGCGGCGGAAGTTGCCAGGGCAACAATAGGTGTCGTAGGGCCAATAGACGCGGTCACCTTCCATGGGCACATAATAGCGAACCTTCCGCCCGTCGGGCGATTGCGCGGCGAACAGGGCATTGTAGATCGTCCGTTCCATGATGTCGCCGTAGAACGAATTCCCTTCCATCCGCAGCAAGGTGTCGTAGAGCCGCAGTTGATAGGCCGTGGCGCACGTTTCGCCAAGGTGATTGCGAACATCCTGGTCATCGGTCCACACTTCGCATTGTCCTACGGCGCCATTAAGAGTCACACCGTCGTTTTTCATCATGAAATCGATGGCCCGGCGGGTGCAGGTCAACAGGCTTTCCTGCGGTTGCAAATGGTACAGATCGAGTTGGGCCAGGCAGCGGGTGATGTACGTATAGACGTGCCCTTCGCACAAGTTGCGGCGTCCGATAACGATGTCCAGATTCCATGTCGGCAGCGCACGCTCCTTCGCACAAAAGTCCAAGTAGCGTTGATCGCCTGTTTCATGATATAGCCACATGAAATTACGCTCAAAAGCGGTCAGCCCCATGAGGTGCGTAACGCCAATGCCCTTTTCCAAGGGCCAATCGCGCGGCAACTCGGGCCAATGTTTCAAGAAGTAGTCGGCCAATTTGCGCGCCGCTTCGAGCGATTTCTTTTCACCAAAATAATGGTGATCGCTTGCGAGTCCATAAATGATATATCCCATTTCGTGGATGTCCCACACCTGGTTCATTCTCGCCTGAGGCGCCATTGCGCCGATGTATCCATCCGGCTCCTGCGTTTTGAGCACCTCCTCAATAAGGTGCTTCTTGAAGGCCACGACCTTAGCGTCCTTCGTATAGGCGGCAAAACGGACAGCTGCGTCGATCGTTTTGCCAAGGCCAATGTACGTGTTGCGTCCGGACTTTTTGTCTCGAAACGGCGCTAGGAAGTCCTTTTCAATATCCAGGGCAAACAAATTCTTCTCGATGGTCAAGTCGATCCGCCGGCCGATTTCGCCGCCAACCTTGATTTGGCGCAAATCAAGCGGCGCCATGACGTCGCCGGCAAAGGTCGATGCACAAACGCCAAACCAAACGCCGATGGCCGTTAAAGTGAAATACTTGAGTTTCATTGTTGATTTCTCTCTTGAAAAATGGGGAAAGTGATGTATCAGATGGTTGAGCCGTGTCAATTGTCTATTTGTTTCCTTTACTCAATAATCTGGATGCCTGGTGGGGCGTTTATCGTTGATCGCACGTTGCCGTCGGGCTGTTTTTCATGGCGAACATGAAGAGTGCCCCGCGGAGTCGGATAACTCCCTTCGGCCCAATCGAGATCACCGAGATGCGGCTTGATTTTCAACGTTTTGCAACCCGGCTCGACGATCTGGACGCCCAAAACATGTTCGCTCAGCCATGCGGTCGGGCCGGACGCCCAGCCATGGCACAGACTATGGCGAAAACCTTTGTAACAGTGGTTGCCGAAATCGCCGTGGATGTCTTTCTTGCCGGCAGGAACAAGTTCATCAATCCGTGATGCGTTGACCATCCAATCGAGGTCGAAATCTTCCCAAAACGTGGTTGCTCCGAGGTCGAGCATTCCACCCCAGTAGGCCCGGATGCAGTCCAAGCAGCCTTGGTAATCGCCCGCTTTTGCCCGTGCCTGGAGCACATAGTAGCCATAGAAAGTTGACAATCGCTTAGCTCCATCGACGGCCATTACGTTGCGGTTCAGTGTGGCTGCATCACCCAGGCCGGCCAATGTCATGAGCGCGGCAGCCTGCTTACTGTTGCCAGGATCGGGAACGTGTTTTTTCAGCCGGGCAACCGCGTCGCGGCATTTCATTTGCGTCTCGGAATCGTTCAACACTCCGCACAGTTCATCGCCAGCTTGCAGGCTCAGAATTAGAAGCGAGTGCAAACCGGCATGGATGGCCTTTTCATTTCCCGACGACGGCCAATCGAGAAACCTCATTACGGGCCCAGGGAGTGTTTCGGCGTTGTCCGGGCCGATATGGTTCATCAACTGAAGAAGCAAGCCCGTTAGATAAGGCTTCTGACACCGCAGATAGGCGAGATCGCCGTGGTGTTGATACCAACTTTGCTGAATCAACACCCACCACATCGAGTAGGAGCTAATCGTGTGCATCCATTCCGGCAGCGGAGTATGATCACGAATCAAATCGAGACTAGCCGGCACAACGTCCACGTTTCCAAAGACGGAAGAGATGGTCATGGTCTCGGGATGCATGTCGCCAAGCCATACCAGGCGATCGCGCTTGATGCCATCCCAGAGATAATCTTGCATGTTCAGGTGAACCGTATAGACGCCAGTCTGCCAGATGCGATTCAAACGTTCATCGCTGCAACGAAAGGAGCCCTTATAGGGTAGGTCGCGGTAGAGGAAGACCGCCCTGACCGCTTTCAGCACGACGAAGCTATCAGAATCGACTAGATCAATACGAACAAAACGGAATCCGGTGTTGCCAATTTCATGTGTGCCGAGCCAAGGTATCAAACATGTCTGGTCGCGAACGGCATGGTCGTTGGTGGTGTTCTTTGGCCCACCGAGTTCGCTCATGGCCTCGCTGACCGACTCGCCGAAACGCACACGTACGCGAACAGCGCGGTTTTCTGATGTGGCCGAAACCATGATTTGCACTCCGCCATGAAGTTCGCGGCCGAAATCCAACAGCAAGGCCGGTGCCTTGCCCTTGTTCCGAAGTGTGCAGACAATCGGCGTTTCCAGAGTTACCTGTCCATCGCCAAGGTTCAGTAGGGTCTCAGAATGCTCGATCACAGCCTGTTTATCGTCAGGCGATTGCCAGACGATTCGCTTGGGCGTAACATAGTCGCGCACTCGTGGATCTCGTTTGGCGCGGTCGGCAAGATCCGCGGGAGCTGGCGTAAATGGGGCGATGGGGATCCCGGGAGCGGTTGTTTCTGCCTCGGCTCCCTGGATACTCAACGAGGAAGCAAAGAATAGAAATGCCCAAAGAATCGCTTGTCGTATCGTCATAAATGTTTCCTTGGAAATCGCGCTGAGTCAACAGCCGTTCAAATTCATCAGTCCCCATAATGCGACAGCAACCATCGGCAGTTGATCACTTTCTCGGCCAAGTCCAACGGCACGTAGAAGTAATGGTTCGCTGCTTCAAAACCAATCCGCGAGTCTTGCCGCGCCAGCGTAAATAGCCGCCGGGCCAACGTGATTTCAGATTCCAAATAGCGCCGAATGTCGGCACGTAGTTTAGCCCTCTGTTCGGCGGTGAGTTCGCTCTTGGGATCGGCCAGCGCGTCACGCGCCATTACAAATCGCGTCTGGTTGGCCACCGACAGAAAATGTGTGTACGCTGCTTCCGCAAATCTCAATTCCGCTTGAGCCTCGTCACGTCGAGACTGTGGCGATTTTCCCACTGCTGCCTCGAGCAATGGAATGCCCGACCGCCATCCTTCGGCAATCTTCTCGAACTGCGAGGCAAACACCTCGGAAGGGTACGGACCGCGCCACGTCGTCAAATCGTCGTAGGGAATCCCGGTGATTGCCGCTTGGTAGCCAGTCTTCTCTATATAGAGCGGATTTGCCGGGCCCATCTGCACCGGACAGAAGTAGACCACACCGATGTAAAATGGATATTCGCGGAACGCATTGCTGAAAGCGGTCCACGCTTTTCGGGCCAAGGGGGCTCCTTCAATTCCATAATGTTCCCGAGCAACTGTATCGAGTACTTCGTCGACACGGGGAGTTGGTTGAGCACGGAATCGGGCCGCAATCTCCAGATTTGGCGATGGATACCCGCCAAGACTCCAGCTCAGCATCATTCCGTCGATGTTTGCCGATGCCAAGTTGTGGCAGTGCTCGGCCACAAGATCCATCACCGGCAGATAGGGTACGGAGGACAGCTCCCACGAATTGTTCAACTGCACTTTGGCCGCCGTTTTCAGGCCGGCTTTCTTGGCTTGCTCCCAGTGATGTGTCGCGCGAGGACCGGGGCCGCCGGCAGATAGAGCATACTCGCCGAGTACCGTCTTCACGCCGCCTCGGTCAAGTGGGATCCCCCATTCGCTCACCGACATCAGCCAAACCGATTTGGGCAACTGCGCGATCACCTCCGACGCGTCGCCGTTGCCTGCCCATCCCCAGTCCCATGCCAACACGTTGGCCCTAGGGTTGCTGCGGTGCACCCCCTCGGCGATCACGCGGTTGACCTCGGCGATGATCTCGGCGTCCGTGCGATCTTTGCAGCGAGGGCATGACTTTTTGTTTCCATGAGAGGCGCAGTTTGTCAGGCCTTCCGAAGCGGTGATCGTGAACACACCGGCCAAATCCGGAACTTCGCGGAAAATGTGCGCAAGAGAGTCGCTTATCCACTTACGCACCGTCGGATGCGAGGTACACATCGCGGTATACTCGCCGCTCCGAGCACCGGCCATCTCCGCTCGCCCTGGGGCCTGAAA
>CAZNMP010000302.1:0-4474 GCA_964573875.1 uncultured Planctomycetaceae bacterium
CTTGCCGCGTCTGCAAGAACTACTGGGCGTTGAGTTGAAGAAATAATCGCTACTTACCAGAGGACCGTATGGGAACTTTTGCCGGGATCATCGCCGTGACGTTGCTGCTGGCTTGGCTCATGCTGGCCGGTGGCGGTTGCTCATGCAACGCCTCGGAGGAATCACCGTCTACTGCACCGCCGCCAGTTGTGTTGACTGAAAAAATGAAGTCGCTCGATCGTGCGGCGGTTCAGAAGATGCTCAAACGATTGGCTGACTCAGCGCCACCTGAAAAGACATCGATAGGAGCAATGTGTTACAAACCGGCAGGACCGTCCGATCGCGTGGATTACTTATGTCCGAAATGCGGCGAGCGGACGCTTTATGTCAGGCACAGGCAAGGGCTGCCGGACGATCCTGTGGTGTGGATTGTTGACAAAGAGTTGCCAAAGTGTCGTCGTGAGTTTCAGGAGCTGCGCAAGGTAACACATGATGCCATTGAATTCGACGAATCACAGTTCTGCCGCAAATGTTCGCCCAAGGTAACTTCGCCCAAGATAACGATTCACGTGACCTACGAGGGCGCAAAAGCCCGCGATGTTGAAAACATTACCGCAAACGATCTGCGAATGTTGCGAGAGTTTCTTGCAGGCGACTTGATGCACCACGGGTTTCAGGACGAGAAAACGCCACTGCAAAAATCGCTGCCACGATTGCAAGAACTACTGGGAGTAAAACTGGATGAGCAATAATACGGCGACCGTGAATTCTCGATTGGCCCCGTCGTTTCTGCCGGCGACCGGCGTGCTGGAGATGACTTATCGGTGCAACCACCGATGTTTGTTCTGCTCTTGCCCTTGGGAAAACCCGGCAGGCGGGTTTGAACGGCTCGCGGAGCTTTCGGTCGCCCAGTGGAAAGACGCGATCCATACGCTCGTCGGCATGGGCGTAAGCCAGTTGGCCTTCACCGGCGGCGAGCCGTTGCTGAAAGAAGGGCTGTTCGAGATCATCGAATACGCCGCCACACTGACCGCGGAATATGTTGAAAGCGGCGACGATGGATTGCAATCGCGTCACGCACCGCCGAAGCTCTATCTGCTTTCCAACGGAACCGCCGTCGATAAAAACGTATTGGAGTTCTGCAAACAACACGGCATTCAACTGAGCATGAGCCTGCCCGGGCTGACCACCTATCGCGAACACACCGGCGCGGGCGACCCCGATCATGTGCTGCGCATGTTCCGCGAGGCCGAACTACTGGGCGTTGCCACCGTCGCCGGCGTGACGGTCACACGAAAAAACATCGACGAACTGCACGCCACGCTTGCCGCCGCGTTTCTGGCCGGGGCGGGCCAGTTGCTGATGAACCGTTTTCTGCCCGGCGGACGCGGACTGCAATATGCCGACGCTCTGACACTCGACCGCCAACAGATCGGCCAGATGCTCGACACGGCCGAAGAGATCCTCCGCGATGCTAACCGCTACGGAAGCGTCGGCACGGAGTTGCCCCGGTGCATCGTCGATCAAACGCGATACGAACGCCTCGAAGTCGGCACTCGCTGCTCGGCCGCAACGGGCTTTTTCGTCGTCGATCCTTCGGGCTACGTTCGGGTGTGCAACCATTCGCCCACGCGGCTGAACCATATCGACGAGATCGAGAAAGTCAAAACGCACCCCTACTGGCGACGCTTTACGCAGAAAGAATACCTTCCGACCGCCTGTTTCGGCTGCGCGTCAATGGGCCAGTGCGACGGCGGCTGTCGCGAGGCCGCCCATGTGGTCTTCAACGACATTGCCGCGCCCGATCCGCTAATTTCGGCAAACGCAGGGTGATTCGAACACTGGCGAGCCCCGCCAAATGCACTCCGTGGATGAGGAGTTCGCGCCACACTTTCGCAGAAAATGCGTAGGGCGGTTCAAGCGAAGCGATGGCCCGCCATTTTTAAAGAAATTTCACGCGGTCCATCGCTTCACTCAACCCGTCCTACCGAAAGCCGATCGGCCCTGGTCTGCAATTCAGGCCGGTTGCCGCGCCATCTGTTTTTCGACTATAATAGGAGAATGTCCATCCTTGGTCGTCCATCCCGTTTTCCCTCCCTGGAGCCTTTCATGAAAGAAAAACATCTTGATGCCGCTCGTACTTTTTCGCGTCGCACTTTGTTAGGCGGCATGGCCGGCGCCGCGGCCCTGGGAACTGCTTGGCCGTTGGGCAACTGGGCCTCGGCCGCCGAGCGGAAGGGCCGCATCAAACAGTCGGTCTGCCTGTGGTGCTACGGCGGATTCATGGGCCAGAACAAAATGGATCTCGACCAATTCGCCGCTGCTTGCGCGAAAATGGGGCTGCTTTCCATCGAATTGACTAATCCCGACCAGTGGCCCACGCTGAAAAAACATGGACTGATCTGTGCCATGTCGAACAGCCACGGTATTACCAAGGGCCTCAATCGCGTTGCGAATCACGACGAATGCTTGGCCGCGGTTCGCAAAAGCATCGACGTCACGGCCGACGCGGGTTTTCCGAACGTGATCTGTTTTTCCGGCAATCGGGAAGGCATGGACGATCAGGAAGGGCTGAAGAATTGCGTCATCGCCTTGAAAAAGATCGCCCCTTATGCCGAGCAGAAGAAAATCACGGTCTGCCTGGAGTACCTCAACTCGCGCGAGCACAAAGACTACATGGGCGATACGACGAAGTGGTGTGTTGACTTGGTCCATCAAGTCGGCTCGCCGCGCGTCAAGGTGCTCTATGACATCTACCACGCCGCGATGATGAAAGAAGATCCGTTGGCCGACATCCAGAAGCACGCCGATTGCTGGGGCCACTACCACACAGGCGGCGTCCCCGGCCGTAACGAAATCGACGAAACCCAAACGCTCGATTTCGCCAAGCTTGTCCGCGCGATCGTCGACACCGGCTACCAGGGCTACCTGGGCCAGGAATTCATTCCGAAGAAGCCCGACGCTCTAAAGAGCCTCGAACAGGCCGTCACGCTTTGCGACGTGTGAACCCCCACGACAGAGGGTTTTGCCGAACAAATTGCTCCCTTCCCCGGGATGACGCCCAAATTACGACGTAAATTGTGTTAAGGGGCGTCTTGCCAAGCGGTAAGGCACCTAATAAAATCGAAGTTCTATCGACCTGCGGTCGGTAGTACGCCGGAGTGGCGGAATGGCAGACGCGCTGGACTCAAAATCCAGTATGGGCAACCATGTGTGGGTTCAACTCCCACCTCCGGTACTTCAATCAGAATAAGGACTTAGGGCTGGTTTCCAGCCCTTTTTCTTTGCGCAGTCCTTGGGCCGTGTTGCCAACTTTGTTACCTTCTTGTCCCTTTTCTTCCTTCTCATGGGTGGCCGACAAGTCGGCCCCCATTTCGTCCGCCAACAACAACACGTAGTAAGCCATTGTAGTGGATACTCATAAACACATGGAATCCACACTGGCAAAGCCCCTTGGTATCCATGTTCCCCAACAACCCCTTTGCGGCAGAAGCCTTTTGCAGACGCCATAGAATCCACAGTTTGTGATCGATGCCTATTTGCACAAGCGAAAGTAGAAAATTTGCATGGATTTACACATCACAACGTGACGAAAGCATGAAATGCAAGAGTGTGGCTTTTCTAGAACGGGTTATCGACGCTCCGCCGATCCGGCCAATTGTGGGCGGAATGTTTCGGCCAGTCCTCATCACCACGGCTCCGTTTTTCTGCAAGCAGAATGGGAGATCCTTCATGCGATACGCAATGATTTTTGCCGCATCTGCAATTCTTGTTTCCGTGATTCTGGCCGGCGCCTACAAAGGCGGCTACTTGTCCGGGAGTGCAGCGGATACAAAATTGAACGGTGTTGCGGTTGTGGATTTGGACGACTTGGCTAAACGCCTTGGCGACGATGTTACGATCCAGAAGCAAATGAAGGACACGCAAGCCTCCTTGGATCAGCAATTGCAATCCCTTCAATCATCGCTCCGCCAGCAATACCAACGGAAGTTGGAGGAATTGAAATCGCAGCAGACGAAAAACGACGATCCCTTGCCTTCGGCGGCCAAGCAGTTATTGGCCGAATTAGAGCAGAAACTAAACATGCAATTGCTCCAAGCCCAGCAAACCGCCCGCAAGAAGCTCGAAACCTATCGGATTGGTCTGATTCAGGATTTTCGCAACGAAGTCGGACCTGTAGCGCGGGAAATTGCATCCCAACACGGCCTGGGCGTTGTGATTACGAAAAACGACGCCATCTTGCTGACGTTCGACGACGCCCATGACATCACGATCGCCCTGGCCGCAAAATTGCGAGAGAATCGGTCGGCGGCAACTAGCCGCGATGCTTCCGTGGCTGCTCGGGCCGACCAACCAGCCCAGAATCTTCGTTAGGACTGCGTTGTCCTTGGACGACATGAATTTGCCGATGGTCGATGGCCTTATAGAGTCCGTCCACCTTTCATGTCTCCCCTCGCCCGCTTTTCGGGAGAGGGGCAGGGAGTGGACGGCTAAA
>CAZNMP010000303.1:0-4465 GCA_964573875.1 uncultured Planctomycetaceae bacterium
GGCCGAGCGATACGGCGTGCCGTATTTCCGGTCGGCCGTCGGCGAGGCGAACGTCGTGGATGCCATGATCGCACACGAAGCGGTTTTTGGCGGCGAAGGCAACGGCGGACCGATTGATCCGCGCGTCGGCTACGTGCGCGACAGTTTTGTGGGCATGGAGTTGCTGCTCGACGCGATGGCCGCCCGGCAAATGAAGATCGGTCAATTGGCCGACGAGTTGCCGCGCTATGAAATCGTGAAAACGAAGATTGCCTTGCCGTCGGAAAAACTGCCGGCAGCGCTCGATGCGTTGGAAAAGCATTTTTCGGATGCCTCGGCGGATCGGCTGGACGGCCTGCGGCTGGATTGGCCTGGCCGCTGGCTTTTGGTGCGTGGCAGCAATACTGAGCCGATTGTGCGAGCGATTGCGGAAGCACCGACGCACGAGGAAGCCGCGATGCTTTGCGAAAAGGCCGCGGCCGTCATCGGCGGATAATGGTTATTGATTAGCAGACCCGGATGCGGCAGGGTCAAGCAATTGTTGAATAGGAGAAAACCATAGGACGGAAAATGCAGCGGGCAGGCTGGCCAGCCATGGAAACAGCACTTTCCACATGGCCGGCATACCTGCCCGCTACACGCATTTTTTCACAACTTACTTGCTACTTGGCGGCTGGAAGCTCGCGGAGGTAGACGTTTTTGAACCAGAGTCCATTGCCGTGGTTTTGCAGTTCGATCTGGCCGGTCGGATAGATGGGCTTGTCGCGTTCCCAGAAGTTTTCCAGCACGACATTATCGACGATCAACTCGCCATTGAGCTTGACCGTGACTTTGTCGCCGACCATTTTGATGTAGAAGCTGTTCCATTGGCCAATGGGCTTGTCGGCGATTTTTGTGGGTTTTGAGGGATTTTTCTGGTTGTTGTAAAGTCCGCCGGACCCGATCTTCCAGAAGTTGGGATCCCAGATTTGCACTTGCGGCGACCCGCGCAGATAGATGCCGCTGTCGCCGTTGGCCAGAATCTTCCAATCCACATACATCTCGAAATCGCCGTAATCCTTGATCGTGCAAAGGCTGCGACCTTGGCCGCTGAAGACCAACATGCCGTCTTCAACGTGCCAGTGTTTACGCATGACGTCGTCCGCCTCTTTTTGGGCTTCAGCAAGTTCAGCCGGCGTGGCCTTCGCCCGAAGGGCCGGATTATCGAGCGGCGGCTTCAACAACCCTTTCCAGCCCGTCAGATCCTTGCCGTTGAACAACGCTACAAAGCCTTCTGGGGGGGTATTGTCGGCCGCACCGGCAACTCCGGAAATCGCAAAACCGAGAGCAATGCCTAAAATCAACCACAAAGACACTCGCATGTTGGAACTCCAAAAAAAGGGGGGGCTAGGGAGGCAGCAAAGGACACTGCCATCCTATTTACATCAGGAAGGACGAAACTCACTAGATTTTAGCATACCACGGCTGACGATGCCGTGCAATCAACCCAAACTGCCAAATAGGAGAACAAAAAAGTCCTTGGTCATGGAGAACCCGTCATCCTGAGCGAAGCGAAGGATCTCGTTGGCGTATTGGGACTTGTATAGGCTCACGTAGATTCTTCGCTGTGCTCAGAATGACTGCTTTTAGCGTGTTACGGTTCTCCCTAACTGCCAAACTTCTTTTCATACAGGCGGTAGGTTTTATACCGTTTGGCGCCGACGGCCTCGATGGTCGTGTTGACCGCTTGATTGTCCTCTTGGGTCCAGCCAAGTTCCGCACCGGTATAGCCGATCACATTTTTGCCGTAATCGAGCGTTTTTAAGATCAGCATTTCGGCGATGCCTCGACGGCGATACTCTTTCAGCACGTCGAGCACAACCATCCGCGCCGTTTTGATGTGGCGTTTGCGCCGCAGGAACTGAAGCAAACCGAGCGGCAGGCCGTATCGCGTCAACCGACCGTTCAACGGGCCTGTGGCCTCGTTGATGTCGGGCACCGTGATCGAAAATCCCACGACTTGGCCTTTGACCTCCGCCAACAATACCTGATTGGCAATGGTCAATTGTTTCAAGCGATTCGCCATATATTGGAACTCGGCATGGGTGAGTTTGACGAATCCCCACAAGTCTTTCATCGCCGCGTTATAAACGCTTTCGCAGCTAGCGACATCGGCGTCGAAGTTGTCGGTCCGGAATGGGCGAATGGTGATCCCGCCGCGTTTGGCGATTCGTTCGGCCTTTTCTTTCCATCGCGACACCAAATCAAGCGAATCGACGAACCACCAAGCGTAGAGATCTCGCCCCTTTTCAAGCCCCCACGATTCCAGCAGGTTTGCATAATAGGGGCGATTATGATTCATCATAATGCGCGGCGGCGTATGGAATCCATCGACCAGCAAACCGCAAGGATAATTGATCGAATAGTCGATAGGCCCTCGAATCGCCGTTCGTCCCCGGGCTCGCAGCCAATCGGCGGCGGCATCCAGCAAAGCGTGGGCCGTCGTTCGATCGTCCACGCATTCGAACATGCCGAAGCAACCGGCATTTTCGCCGTGCTCTTCATTGTAGTTGGGGTCGTCGCTCACCAGCACGCGGCCCAGCGTTTCTTCGCCGCGAACGGCAATGAATTGCGTCGCCTCGCCATGTTGATAGAAAGGATGCTTGCGCCGGTCTAAAAATTCCTTGACGTCCATCAGCAACGGCGGCGACCACTGCGGATCTTCGGCATAGATCCGCCACGGCACCTTCAAGAAACGGTCCAAATCGCCCTTGTTGCGAACCTCGCGAATTTCAAGCGCGGGACTAGGAATTAAGGATAGGGGAGTGGAAACTTGAGGTTTTACGACTAAGGATTGGGGTTTCGTCTCACCGGCAGCTAGCTGCTGGTTGCTCGCCGCATTCCCAGCCCCCTCAGCACCGGCCTCTACGCCCGGGCCCCACTCATAATCGTACATCCGATACGTTTTAGTGATCTTGGCGCCGCCTTTTTTCAACGCGCCGTAGGAAAGCGAGTTCGATTCTAGCACCCAGGAGAATTCGGCTTCCTGCAAACCCCATTCGATCGCCTTGGGAACCAGCCCGTGCATCAGCACCAAACCGACGCCGTAGCGCTGATACTCCGGAATCACGTTGGTGCTGATCAACCGAATGCGTTTGATGGCCTGCCGGTTTCGCAGCAAATGCAAAAAACCAAAGGGGAACAAGCTGCCGTTGATATCACGGATTCGAGGGTTGTAGTCGGGCAATCCAAACGAAGCGCCAACCACCTGGCCGTCGATTTCCGCACAGACGGTCATTTCGGGCACGATCACATAGCGCAGCCCGGCCGCCATGTGCGTCACCTCGTCTTCCGACATCGGCACGAATCCCCAGGTATTCGCCAGCGACCGGTTGTAGAGCGAAAGGAACATCCGCACGTCTTCGTTGAATCGCGACCGGTCGAGCGTCCGCAATTTGACGTTGTAACGCTCCATGATCTGTTCGGCGATCGGCCGCAACTTCTCGCCGATCTTCGGCAGCATGTCGATGTGGCCCCAGAAGGCAAATAAATCCTGGGTTTTACGAAAACCGTAGGACTCGATGAGCTGCGCATAGTAGGGCGGGTTATACGTCATCATGAAGGTCGGCGAGGAATCGAATCCATCGATCAGCAACCCTGTCTCGTAGTTCAACGACGGATTGGACGGCCCGCGCAGACGATAGATGCCCTGATCGGCAAACCACTGTCGCGCCGCATCGAACAGCCCGTGGGCGGCTTCCTGGTCATCGGCGCAGTCAAAGAATCCAAAGAACCCACGAGGGTCGTTATAGCGGAAGATGTGGCCCTGGTTCAGAATGGCCGCGATCCGGCCGCAGACCTTGCCGTCGCGATAGGCCAAAAAGGTCTGGATCGCGTTTCGGGCGTAGAACGGGTGCTTTGTATAGTTGACCCGCTCCTTCTGATCGATCCGCAACGGCGGTATCCAGTATGGATCGTTGCGATACAACGTCCAGGGATATTCCAGAAAGTCTTTTTTTTGCCTGGAAGTAACGACACGCTGAATGCTTAAATTTGACATGATGACCGGATTCTACCCGGCTGAAGCGGGGGGCGTCAAGGGAAACAGAAGGATATGAGATCAAACAATGCAAATCGATTGCTATTTGGCGGGGAAAATGACCTAGCGGAGTGAATTGGCAGCTCCTGCCGCACATACCAGCATGTACCAAAACCCAGCTAGGATAATGATGCCAAGACATACAATACAGCCAATTGCGATTAGAATAGGGGGGCGTTTCATCGATGAATCCGCCGTAGCATGAATTTTGCGAGCGACAAAGATATCCGCCAAAACCAAAACAACCAACGATAGAAGTATACTCCACTCGACCAAGAAGCCAGGATGAATCAATTGATAACAGGCCAAAAGAGAACAGAATGGCAATGCTGAGAAAATCACCATGCTCATTTTTAGTAATTTATTGGACGGAATCACTGAAAAAGGATATCCGAGACCAACGGCTCC
>CAZNMP010000304.1:0-4395 GCA_964573875.1 uncultured Planctomycetaceae bacterium
GAATGCCCGCCTTCTCCAAAGCCTGAATGACGTTTTTCATCATGGTCATCGTGGTGGTCAAAAGTGCGGAAAGGGCGACGATCGTGCCGTCCTTCTCCTTGGCCGCCTCGACGAATTTTTCCGGCGGAACATCGACGCCGAGATCCACGACTTGGAATCCGCCGCCTTCAAGCATCGACGCCACGAGGTTTTTGCCGATGTCGTGCAAATCGCCTTGGACCGTGCCGATCACGACGCGGCCGACCGGTTCCGTGCCCGCCGCCGCCAGCAACGGGGCGATCAATTCCAGCGAAACTTTCATGGCGCGGGCGGCGATCAGCAACTCCGGCACGAAGTATTCATTGCACTCGAATCGCTTGCCGACTTCATCCATGGCCGGAATCATGAACTTTTGGACCAGTTCGCTCGGATCCGCCTTCTCGGCGATGGCGTTTCTTGTCACTTCCTCTGCTTTTTTCGCGTTGCCGTTGAGGATGGCATTGTACAGTTCCGAATAGTCGGACATCGGAGTCACTCCCTCGGTGGAAATAGTGCCTATTGGTATGGATGCAAATAATTGATCATAGCGTTATCATGGTTCTCATGCTAGTGCCCCGAACCCCGCTAAGCTACGTCATTTTCCGACAAAGTTGTGTCTTTTTATGTCATGGCATCGCCGGTTTCCCCCCGCCAGATGATATCTCCGGCGTTAAACCTTGCGAAGGCCTTATCTGTTATCAATAGCCCTCCAAGTTTGCCCCGTCTATGACGCCCTTCGTCAAAAACATTGACAAATTGCATCATCGGAGCATGACGCACGCCTATGTAAAAAGATTAAACCCCAGGAGGCGGTCTCCCGTCTTGTATTCTCTTCGCGTAAAAAGGTATTATATGCGCATCGTGCATGTCGGTCTTTGCCGAGAGAAGCGATTTTCGCTAGTCAGCTTATGGCTCATCCCGGCGATGCGCACGAGGGGTTGAGCCGAACTTGCGGCGAAACAACGTGGCAAAATACTGGCTCGATGTGAAGCCGCAACGCATGGCGATGTCGGTGACGCTTTGGTCAGGCCACTCTTTCAACATCTGCGCCGCGGCCGTCAGCCGGCAATGGTTCAGGTATTGTATGGGCGTCATATTGGTCAATTCGCGCGAGTGCCGGATGAAGTTCGTCACCCCCATCCCGCATCGCCGGGCCATGCCTCGAACCGTCCACTCCAAGGCCAGTTGATCCGGAGTTTGGCACAAATCCGTCCAAAACAATTCGACCGTGCGGCGGGTACTCGAAAGCGAAGCGTCGAGCTTAACCTCTTGCCCGCGAAACATTTCCAATACCGACAGGAACAATTGATTGATCTGTACGGCCAAGCTGGAGATGTTGCTGCCGTCGCGGTCGGCCTCGACCGCCGCGCCGATGCGGCAAAAACACCGTGCAACCTCCGGCGTGGCTCGCCAGACCGGCTGCTCGTTATGACGCAAAACGTCTGTCAACTGTCGCAGATCGTCCGGCGTCAGCACAATCCACGAGGGCCAGTGCCAAGTTTGGTGCGGCCGTCGAACGCCGACATCCATAATCAAAAAATGCAATCGCCCCGCACCGACCTTTGGATCGCCCACGCGATGCAGTTGCCACGGTCGGGTAAACGTTAAATCCCCGGATTGCAGCCGAAATTCCTGTCCCTCGACGGCAAATCCGATGGCGCCGCTTTCCAAGAAGGTCAACTCCAGTCCTTCGTTCCGATGCCAATCGAGCCCCCAGTCCTGCGGGCGGTCGGCGTCCCAAAATCCCAGCGACCGAACGCCCGGCAAGGCATGGCGGGCGAGCATTCGGCCGGGATATTGCCCTCGCACGAGTGCAGCTTGTCGAAGTTGACCCGACTGTACCGCCTCGATTACAGGGCCGCAGGTGTCGGCCCGATATGTTCGCCCATGCTCCTCGTAGATTGGAATCCGCATATTGGTTTGAAACGTCGGTATCGAAAAATGTTTAATCTATTTCAATGAAACATTCTGGACGACTCATCCATGCCTGCTGCGGTATTTTTTACCATAAATGCACAATGTTATCAAGAATTTGCATTTGTTCAAAATTCTTCATTTCTATTACAGCTCGAAAGGCCCCAACCATGGACTCCACAGCCCCTCGACGTGATTTTCTTAAGTTGGCCGGTGTTGCCGCCTCGCTAACAGCGGTCGGCACAACCGTTTCTTCCCTTTGCGCCGCGGAAGCGGGCGCTGCCGCAACACCTTCTGCCGGCACGGGAAAAAATAAAATCGCCCTGGGCATCAACATGGAGTATGTCCGCAGCGCCGACAAATCCTTCGAGTGGGGCGTCAACAAAGCAGGAGAACTTGGCTACGAATATGTCGAGCCGATGGTCCATTTCGGCCGCCAGATGCTTTGCGAAAGCGGGTACTTCCACAGCGTTTCCACGCTGGACGATCCGCTGCGGATTCGTCGGATGTGCGAAAAGGCCGGCGTCAAAATCGGCTCGATCTCCGGCCATTCCTTGCTGTGTCAGCCCCGCAAAGGCACCGAATATCTGATCCAAGCAATCCGTTTTGCCGGCGAATGCGGCGCAACGATCGTCAACACCGACGAAGGCCCCAAAGCACCTTGGACCACCGTCGAAGAAGATCATGTGCTGATGCGCTACACATTGAAAGAAGCCCTGGATGTGGCCGAGCCGCGCGGTATTCTGGTCGGCCTCGAAATGCATGAACAATATACGAAAACGCCCGCCGGATTCGATCGCATCTTTAATCTGGTCAAATCGCCCGCACTTGGCGTCAACTTCGACACCGGCAACAGCTATCTGGCCGGCGAGGATCCCATTGTATGGCTTGAACACTTAAAGGGCCATCTGATCCACGTTCACGCCAAGGATATCTCGAAGGCCCACTCCGATGCCGAACGCGGCAAAGTGACCGGCACGCCCGTCGGCTGCGCCTGCGGCGACGGCGTGATCGATTGGGCCAAAGTCCTGGAAATCTGCAAAACGGTTCCCCGCGAAATCATCTTCAGCGTCGAATGCGGCACCGTCGAACAAGCCGCCCGTAGTATCAAGTATCTCCGAAGCCTGTTATAGTCGAAGGGATTAGGGATTAGGGATTAGGGATTAGAAAACGCCCCGCGAATGCGGTCGTGGGGGATAGAACACGCACAAGCCGCTTGCGGCTTCGCACATATTTTGAACCATTCTGGTTCCCAAGCTCCGGCTTGGGAACCTCGGACAAACGCGACACGCCTCCAGATATCCCAGGAGCAACAACATGCTTTTTCGACAATATGTTTTGTTGCCAAAAACAACCTTGTTCATTCTTGCCGTGATATTGTTCTCGGTTTCTGCTTCCGCAGCCGAACTGCAAATGAAGCAAGAGAGCAATACGGTGTCCGTTTTCGACGGCAACCGGCTAGTTTTGCGATACCGGTATGCTGATGTGGCGAAGAAGCCCTATGTTGACCAGCTTTTCACGCCCACCGGCGTCCAGATCCTTCGCGATTCGCCCGACGACCACAAGCATCATCATGCTTTGATGTATGCCCTGGCGGTTGATGGCGTTAATTTTTGGGAAGAACATGAAGCCAACAGCGGCCGCGAGTTGCACAAAACATTTCCTGAAATCAAAGCAACGACCGTCAACATGTTGGGAGATGCCAGGCTTGTCGAGGAACTTGAATGGATTGGACCTAACTCGGAAAAACCGCTTATGATCGAGCGCCGTGCAATCGACATGTTTCAAAGCGACGATCTGGATGCAACATTGATCCAATGGCGTTGCTGTTTGCAGACGCCGCCCGGCAAGGATTCGGCCGTCATCACGGGCCATCATTACTACGGGCTTGGGATGCGTTTTCTTGTTTCGATGGATAAAGGCGGACGTTTTTTCAATGCCGACGACAACCCCGGCGAGAACGTCAATGGTCAACGACTGACACCAGTAAAATGGTGCGCCTACACGGCCAAGGCCGACGGCCGGCCGGTGACCGTCGCCATCTTCGATCATCCGGCCAATCTGCGCCATCCCAACAAAATGTTCAGCATGACGGCCCCCTTCGCCTATCTCTCGGCCACGCTCAATGCTTGGAAAGAGCCTATCACGTTGAAGGCCGGCCAGCCGCTGAAGCTTTGCTATGGGGTTGCCCTTTGGGATGGAGAAATCGACAAAACCAAGGTCGAGAAGCTGTATCAACGTTGGCTGACGCTTGCCACCCCCTCGGGAGCGGCTGTGTCGAAGTAATTTGTCGCAACCCACTGCCGTTTCACAGTTTGCGCCCAGGAGAACTGCAAAGTCGCCAAAAACAGTCATTCTGAGCGTAGCGAAGAATCTCCGTGAGCCTATACAAGTTCCAGTGCGATAACGAGATCCTTCGCTTCGCTCAGGATGACGGCTATTCCGGCAGGATGACAGGGTTCC
>CAZNMP010000305.1:0-4390 GCA_964573875.1 uncultured Planctomycetaceae bacterium
TGGAGCATTTTACGATTGCGCGCCGCGGATCTTCGACTTCAACGCGAAACTTGCCTTGGGATTTTCGTGATCGGCTCGCCGCCGTTCGCCATGCAACTGGCCGCCTGCGTGCTGCAAAGTCTGTTGAATCATCAACTGCGGGTCTACGGCGGCGATACGGCCATCGCCGTGATGGGCATCATCTATTCCGTGGCCATGATGATTGCGATGCCGATCTTCGGCATCAATCAGGGCGCCCAGCCGATCATCGGCTACAACTATGGAGCATGCCGATTCGATCGGGTCAAAAAAACGCTCGAAACAGCGATCCTGGCAGGCTCATCGCTGACCTTTTTGGGATTCATCGCCTTAATGCTGTTTCCCGCTCAGGTGATTCGGATCTTCGCGAAGAATGACGAAGCTCTGGTCGAGATGGGCACCCATGCGATTCGCATCGCGGTATCCATGCTTCCGATCGTCGGTTTTCAGATCGTCAGCGCGAGTTATTTTCAGGCGGTGGGCAAGCCGAAAATTGCCCTCTTGCTCTCGCTTTCGCGCCAGGTGCTGATTCTGGTTCCGGCGCTGCTGATATTGCCGCATCTTTTCGGTCTGGACGGGGTTTGGGCCTCGATGCCGACGGCCGATTTGGCCTCGTCGGTGCTGACAGGCTTCTGCCTGATGATGGAGTTGCGTCATTTAGGACGCAACGGCGCGGCCTGAGAGAGCAAATGCTCGGCGTGGCAGGCGAACAACCGCTTCATCGTCTGCCTGGATTGCAAACTCGCTAGATTGTAATGCCCGCATCTTTGGCGCGCAAAATCAATCCTTCTTTGAAATAATAGAATTTTTTATTTGGTTTTTTCCTGGCCCAGCGGAACGTGCTATGGACCAATTCCGCCGGCAAAGTGCCTTTATCAACCAAGGTGAGCACATATTCGATCCAGCCGTCTTCTTGAGCAGTGGCCGTGTGCAAGGCCACCTTCATCGTGTTGGCGTCCAACACATCCTCGGCAGCCTTGGCAGTTTGATTACTGAAAATTGCTAGCAATGCAAGCACGAATAGGAACAATCGGCAAAATCGGTACATGGGCGAAGTATCCCCGCGAAGGAAACAGATTGCCAGGAAAAGGCCGAATGGTTACGAAAACCGGCTTTTTTTGCAATAGCAACTGTCTACCAGAGCCGCCAATTGCCGGAGGCGACCACGTAGACGCCGAGCAAGAAGTTCGTCAGGGCATGAGCCACTACACAATCCCAAATGTTTTTCGTGCGGAGCATGAGCCAGGTAATCATGGAGAACCACACCAGGGCGGCCAAGAGTTCGGGGTGCGAGAGCATCGGGACGGCCGTACCGAGGAAGATCGCCATTCGGTCGGCCTTGCCGAAAGGCACGTTCCACCATTGCTTTTCCATGAAAAATCGCATCACAAAGCCGCGCAGAAAGAATTCTTCCAAAATCGGCACCAGGACCGCCAAGCCAAAGAATCGCACAGCCAGAAACGTCCAGGCCAGAGCCGATTGGCCGGCAAGCTGCTCAAACGGGTTGTAGGCCGATCGATCCCCACTGCCGAAGATCCAGCCCAGGCCACATCGTTCGAGCAGGGGCAGCAGATAGAGGTGTTCCCAATCGAGCAGGCAGAGACCGATCCAAAGCGGAGCGCCGATCGTACCTATCAGGATCGCAAGCCAACTAAGCCTTAGCGGAAACTGGCGGTAGCCGGGCAGAACAAAAACGATGGCAGCTATGGTCAACGCGATTTTTACCGTGTAAATCCACGGATAATAGGCATAGGGAATTGCCAAGCCCACAGCTTGGCCGCCCGGATGCGCGGCGGTCGGTTCCAAAGTGCCGACGAGCATGAAGACCAAAAAAGGCAACAAAAACACAAGCCATTGTTGCCGGTCGAGCAAAGCGGTTCGCCAAGATGTGTTGTTCATGTTCTTAAGACGGGTTAAAATTTGTTTTTCAAGCATACTCCCCAAATAGGGAGTCGGCAACTGTCTGGTAAAAGTATCCCCTGGCGTTTTTTAGGGTTCCCGTAACCTTTTGGCAAAATAGGGTGTATACACAACTGATTGGTGTGTTCGGAACGAGAAGAATAGGCCTGAAATCTTATTGTAAGGAGTGTTGGAATGCAACGTTGCGTTTGTCGGAAAGCGGCGGTTGGAATGGTCGGGGCGATGTTGGTTTTCGCTGCCTTGCAGGTTCGCGCCGAGGAGCCGAAGGTCGAAAAGATTTCCGTTTCCAAAACGTATAACAACGCACCGTTCGAGTATCAGATGCGTCCGCTGGCAGAGCGGGCGGGCTTTCAGATTTATCGTTTGACTTATCCTTCGCCGGTCGTGACCGAGCTTCCTTCGAACAACACGATTCCGGCCGATTATTATCTTCCTAAAAACGTTCGGCCGGGCGGGGCCAAATATCCGGCCGTCATCTGCCTGCATATTCTCAACGGCGATGAACAACTGACCGACTTGGTTTGCTCTTCGCTGGCCACGCGCGGCATTCCGGCGATTTCCTTCAAGCTGCCGTATTACGGTTCGCGGGGTTTGCCCGACGGGCCGAACGATCTGGCCAAAGATCCCAAGATGTTCGCCGTGGCGATTAGTCAAGCAATCGAGGATATTCGCCGAACAGTCGATCTCCTGGCTTCTCGTTCGGAGATCAATCCCGAACGGATCGGCATCACCGGCATCAGTTTAGGCGGCATCACGGGCGCGACGGCCGCCGCCTCGGAGCCGCGTCTTTATCGGGCGAGCCTGATGCTGGCCGGCGGTGATTTGATGAAGATCATTTTGCACGCCCGCGAGACCCGGCAGTTGAAGGAGATGTTGGAAAAGTTGCCGCCGCAAGAGCGGGCCGTTGTCGAGGCGAAAGTGGCCGAGGTGGATCCGTTGCGGCTTGCTCCGGCGCTGCGAGAGCGGGCGAAAGCAGGCCGCGTGTTGATGATCAATGCCGGTGACGATGAGGTGATCCCTCATGCTTGCACCGTGAAATTGGCCGAAGCCTTGGGTATTGCGGAACACGTCTCGTGGTTCGAGGGGCTAGGCCACTACACGGCGATGGCCGAATTACCGCGTGCGTTGCGGATGTCGGCCGACTTTTTCGCACAAGACCTGCCCGAGGAAGCGAAAGCGGCCGTGCCGGCGCCGGCGGCCGTCGAATCGACCGCCACGCAACGGCTTGTCGCGTTGGTCGAGCAGATTGTCACGATGTTGACCACCGAGCCCGGCAAGGGGCGCTGCCATTTCGTCGATCTGGATTGGTCGGCCAAGCTGCCCAACGGGAAAACCATTACGAACCAAATACGATTTATCCGCGGCCGCGAGGGTCAATTCTCCTTGCGGTGCGAACTGCCGGAAGTCGGCATGGTTACCCTGGGACAGAACGGCAATCCTTGGATAGTGGCCGGGACCAAGGATAAAAAGACTTTGTTCGTGGGCTCGAAGAATCCCGTTGCGAAGAACAACGCTTTAACCTTTGTCGAACCGCAGCATTTGATGAAACTGCGGATGGCGGCCGGCATCGGCGGCGGCATCATCATGACTCCCGCCGTTTTGCAGCAGTGGGTTGCCGTCGAAAATAATAAACCAGCGGCCGGCGATGCGGAAAAAGCCTCGGCCGACCGCCGCACGATTCGCATCACGGCCAAGGAGAAGAAGCTGAAGGGCGATGTGCAATTAACCTTTGCGGATGATAATCGGACGCCCACCTCGGCCACTTTTGCGGCGGGCGGAGTGCAAGGAAAGGTTCAGTTCCGCGGCTGGCAGATGAACACCATTGCACCCGCGGCCTTGTTCGATCCGCCGGAGGGATTCCAGCGGCAGGACGTGGATCAATCGGATTTGTTCCGCATGTTCGCCTCGGTGGTGAATTTTGCCTCGGAGCGATTCGACATCGGTCGGAAGGCGGATCGAGCCGGCAAGTCCGATCCGATCACGGTCGTCTCGCGAGACAAGGCAGGACACGGCCTTCTTTGCAGCACGCAGGGCAAATACATTCTAATGGTTTCCGGAACGCCGGAACAAATGGGCGCGGCCCAAGGCACGCTGCTTGGTCCGATGATGAAGAAGCTGGTCGAGCGAACAGTATATCTGGTGGGCACGGCCGACACTTTCCGAACGGGCGTATGGTTCTTCGATCGCATGGCGGATATCGAGCGGCACACGTTGCCACACCTTCCGCCGCGTTTCATGAGCGAGTGCGACGCCTTGTCTAAAGCAGTAGGGATTTCCCAACGCGACGGACGCTATGCCAACCTATTTCCCGAAGAGTTCCATTGCAGCGGCGTGGCCCTGCGCGGCACGGCTTCGGCCGGCGGCAAGGTGATTCACGCCCGGGTGCTCGACTACATGCGCGACATTGATCTGCAACAGGCGGCCGTTGTGCAGGTCTTCATGCCCGAGGGAC
>CAZNMP010000306.1:0-4381 GCA_964573875.1 uncultured Planctomycetaceae bacterium
CTCGCCTCCGCGTTATTACGGCACGGACGCTATTTCATCTCTCTCCACGACTTTCGTCTCTGTTGCCCCACGATCAATTTGCTCACGCTCGACGACCGCTTGTGCAACGGGCGGGAATGCGCCTCGGCCTGCCGCGAAAATCCCGCGAAAATCGATTGGTTGCGAGCGACGACCCGCAAGGTCTTCCACCATGCGAAGGCCGTCTTTCATTTTTCGCAATCCACCAGGCAATACTATACGCAAATTCTCGGCGGCGAATATCCCTGGCAACTCATTGAACACGGTCTCGATATGCCAACCGCCGCGGCCGACGGCTCGATGGATTCCAAAGACGTCGCTAAACCCTCGGCACACATGCCGATCAAGGTCGTTTTTCTAGGACGCATCGGTTACAACAAGGGCGCCGATCTGATTCGCAAGATCGTGGCGCATCATTGCCTTCCCTCCGGCCAGCCCGTCGAATGGCACCTGATCGGCAGCATCGACGGCCGCGTCAGTCGAACAATGCACCAGCACGGCCGCTATGAAAGAAACAACTTGCCGTCGATGATGAAAGCCGTGCAGCCCCATTTCGTCGCCATATTATCGATCTGTCCCGAAACATATTGCTATACGTTCGACGAAGCATTGGCTTGCGGTGTTCCCCTGATCTGCACTCCGCTAGGCGCGCCGGCCGAGCGGCTCCGGCAACACCAATGCGGTTGGATCGCCGATCCGCTCACCGTCGAGGGTTTCCTGCATACCTTGCAGCAGGCCGCCGACGATTGGGATGCCTATGACGCCATTCGCCATCGCATTGCAACGCTGCCGCTCAACCAGGGCCGACACGCCGCCGAACAGTATCAGGACGTGTATCGCGAAACATGCAAATACGCCGCCTCGAACAGTACAAAACGCCTCGCGACAGACGAGCAACATTCTTTCGAGGCCAACGATTCCTTCAATCGTTCACTCTATCGCTTGGCGGGATTCGCGTTGAATTAATGCCTTAGGACATTGGAAACCTTAAAGATGCATCGCTGGGCAATCAAGGTCGCCCGACGAATACTGCCCGCGCATCTGCAACGTAAAATGCTCGAAATGAGCCAGCTTAGCGCGCGTTTCCGCCGCAACGGGTGACTCTTGCGGTTTCCAAATTCACAGCCCTTCGCGATGCAGAAAGAAATCCTACGCCGCTCCAAAGCTTGATCTTGGATCGCCACAATAGATTGCCCTGGGGTTCCATGCCGAAGACTGCAACCCCAGGCCAATTTCATCCATGCATTAATCCAGCGACTTGATCTTGACGTTACGGAAAAACGTCTTGGCATGGCCGCCGTGAGCGCCCTGCAAGCCGATATGCCCCTTCGGGTTCATTTTGGCCAACGGAGTACTCAGCCACGCCGGAATGTCGCTGCCGTCGGGATTCTTTTTGGCCGAGGTCCACTGCTTCATGTCCATTTGCGCAACCTGCTCGCCGTTGAGCATCACATAGATCATGCTGCCCTTGCAGGTAACGATCATGCGGTTCCACTCGCCCGGTTTCTTAACCAATTGCTTTTTCGGGGCAACGTGACCGTAGATGGCCGAGCAATTGCCGTTCGAGGGCTGTTGGCCGAAACTATCGGCGAGCTGGATTTCGATGGAATTCGGAATCCAGTTGCCCATGTCGCTGCAATGAATGACGACGCCGCTGTTCGAGCCCGGCGTGGTTTGAAATTCCAAATCCAAAATGTAATTCTCATACTGCTTCTTCGACCAAATGGCTTGGTCTTCCGTGGCCGAAAGAATGCCGTCTTTCACCGACCAAATGCCTTTCGGAAATACGGCATTCGCCAGGTCCTCGCCAAACACATTTTCCCAAGCCGAGGAATCCGGCGGCGCAGTCGGCGGCACGGCTTCAGCAGCCCAAGCGGCGGCCGTGATCCCCAGAGAAATCAACAGAAAAAAAACGCTCTTTTGCATTGCAATATCCTCGGTGAAAACTTGATGTATAGATTATTTTCGCCAGAAAACATGCTCACGATTGACCGTGAGCATGTTTTCCAGCTTGTTCCATGCCCGTGGCATGCCGCAGGCATAGCACCCAGTTGTCTCGGTTCGATTACGAATTTATAACGTCCAACCTTTCCGGTATTCGCGCCGGACCAGTTGGTTAAGTTCGGGCATGTTCAGGCACTTCATGTTGGGGCCGTCCCATTGCACTTTTTTGCCCACGCCGGCGCGGACCGCCAAGTTGCCTAGCAAGACCATTTCGGTCAAGGGACCGCCGTGATCGAAATTCGAGAACGCCGGCCGCCCGCCCTTGCAGGCTGTCACCCATTCGAGGAAATGGTTGCTCGCACAGCGAGGAATGGTCGGCTCGGGCTGTTTGAAATCCTTCATTTTTTCGCCGGAAATGAAGCTTGGCCCGCCGTTGATCTTGCCCTTGTCGCCGATGAAAATCGCGCCGTTGTCGGGAATTGGCTGATCGGCGGCGAGTCCGCAAATCTCGCGCGACGGATAGAGGCCGCCGTCGTACCAGAAAATCTTGCACGGCGGCATGCCCGACCTTGCCGGAATGTCCCACCGCACAATCGACGCACTGGGGAACATCTCCGAGGTTCCATCGCCGGAGTCCTTCACCAGTTCGACCGACTCGGCGAACTCGATTTTCAATGCCGTGAACAAGCCGCTCATGGCGTGGCAACCGATATCGCCCAAAGCGCCGGTGCCGAAGTCCCACCAGCCGCGCCACACAAAAGGCTGATAAACCGGCTTGTCCTTGAATTTGCCTTCCTTATACACGTGCAAATAAGGACGTTCCGGAGCCGGTCCGAGCCAAACGTCCCAATTGACGCCGGCCGGGATCGGATCGGACCCCGCCGGACGACCGGCGCCCTGCGGCACCAAAATCGTTGGGGAATACCGGGCCGATCCGTCCAGATGTGGGCTTCCAAAACATTGCCGATCGCACCGGCCCAAATCCACTCGCAAAGCCGCCGCCAGCCTTCGCCTTCACGACCGTTGTTGCCCAATTGCGTGGCAACCTTATACTGCCTGGCCGCCAAGGTAAGTTGGCGAGCTTCGTAAATGCTGTGCGTTAGCGGTTTTTCACAGTAAACATGCTTGCCCAACTTAATGGCTTGCATTGAGGCCGCCGCATGGTGATGGTCGGGCGTGGCCACAAACACGGCATCGATCTGCCCATGCATCTTATCGAACATTTCCCGATAGTCGGAAAACGTCTTGGGCTGCGGCCGACTCAGCTTATTGTCTTTGTTGTACTGATCCATTCGGCCCAAGCAGCCATTGATGGCCCCTTCGACCGTGTCGCAAACCGCCACGATGTTTTCGCCTAATAATGCTTCGACATGAGCGCCGCCTCGACCGCCGACTCCTATGCCGGCAATGTTCAGCTTGGAATTGGGCGAAGGATCGGCCAACAACGCGGGAGCATGGAACAACTGCGAGCCTGCGGCCGCGGCAGCCACTGCGGCAGTCTTTCCGAGAAACGAACGTCGGTGAAAACGTGCAGCCATATCATCACCTCAAAAGATGAATTGTTGAAAAAGAAAAAAAGGCGGGAACGGTGTGACAAAAACAATGGACGTAATAACGTAAAGGCGGGGAAACTATCGGCAGGACAACCCGTTGACTTAGACTTGTTTTCTAAGCCAACAAGTATGAATGTGATTATAGCGAACTTCGCCGCTTTCTGTCAATCTTTTTGTCGAAATAAGCTGCAAAAACGGGAATTGATGCGCGACTGAAAACCACACAAATGCCGGTAATCTTCGCCTGCCGACATTTTTTGCGATCCTGTGGACCGGCTCAGGCACGCTCGGCAGATTGAAAGACGATCTCGTCCGATAGAACACGTTGTACAAAACGTGAAAAATTCGAGGATCCCTGCAAAGCATTTTCAGGAGTGATTTGATCTAGCCACGGTTGACGGGTGATCGACTCCCAATAGTGGATGCAATACGAATCCCGGAATTTTGTTTCGTCGTTCGACGTAAACAGATAGTGCATGCGGTTCCATAAAGGGAAGAAAAAGGCACGGCCGTTAAGGACCGTGATGTGGGATCGCAATTGGCGGTCGCGGGCCAGCTTCGCAGGAATCTGTACCGAATGCTCGTCCCAATAATTGTCATGCCCCGTGGAACGAAACGTGCGATATTGATCCAACCATGCCGTGAGGAACTTACCCCGCGGTTCACTAAGAATCACGGCATTGCACAACCCATTGCGATTGTTTTGTTTTCCCAGCACGCACTCGTGCGTCAGCAGATCGGTAAAGGGACGCACGCAGAGAGTATCGATATCCAAATAGATGCCGCCGTGTTCGAGCACTGCCATGAGCCGCAGGACATCGGCTCGATGGGCAAAATGGTGCAACGGCCGACCATAAATATGCGAG
>CAZNMP010000307.1:0-4375 GCA_964573875.1 uncultured Planctomycetaceae bacterium
GGAAGTTGCAGGCGTACACGTCTGGGCTGGGAGAATATATAGGGCTCAAGAACTCACGTTGCCGACTGGTTCGAGCGCGCCGGGGGCGTCGATGGCGGGCATTGCGGGAATCCTCGCGGGTTCTCGATGGCGAAGCGGCTCCCACCAATGCTGGTAGGCATAGAGTGCGGCGCGGCCCATCAAATGACGAGGCGCAAGAGCAATGCGGCCGACACCGTAATCGGTCGGCCGCCAACGCGTGAGCGATTGCGTCAAGGGGCCCATGAAATCCAAGGCTTGCACTTCGCCGCCGCGATGAAGTTGTTCCAAGAGGCGGTAAAACAACAGTTGGCCGGGACTGAAATGGGCGAACTCGGGGTCGTAGCCGATTTTGTGCGCAAAGTACACACCTTTTGAGCGATAGCCAAAGACAAAGGCCAGCATTCGGTCGTCGAGACGCAAGGCGGCGGTTTCCAACTGGCCCCAGCGGGCAAGCTGTTTGGCGCAGGCGGTGTAGAACTCGAACATGTCGGGGGTGCGGAGGACGGAAGAGCCGGTGTTGCCTTTCCAGCCGCGATCTTCGACGTCGAAGGCCGTCTGCAACCACGGTTCGACCTGGGACTCGGATAGTTGCGAGTTCATCTCGAATTGCAGGTCGCCTTCGGCCGTCAAACGGCGCAGCGCGCGGTGCATGGCTTGGCGATGGTTTTTCGGCAACTTTTTTTCATAGGTATTCCAATCCTGGCGGATCACAACCCTTCCGCTGCGAAAATGCTCGTGGTAGTTCGCGGAAATGTCGGCGCGACGGCACGCCTCGAACCATGCCTGCCAGTGCGGCAACTCGGCGGCTGTTTCGTGGAACCAAAGCAACGGCCAAGGAAGCCGGCCCGCGGCGGTTAGCAACAATTCGAGCGCGCTATCGGCATCGGCTGCGGGATCCAACAACAGATCGCCGCTCGACATCCACGGATTCGAGGGAAGCTCGCCCGCCGGTATCAACCAGCCGACGCGGCACGGAGTCAACGGCAGCGCTGCGATCCAACGTTGGCGGTCGGCAATTGCCAGAACGTGAAAGGGCGCATGGGGAGCAAATTGTTCGATCCAAAGAGCAAGAATCTCGGCGCGCACGGTTGGGACGGCCACTTCGCTGCGTCGCCAAAGGTCGTCCCATTCGACCGATTTTGCACGTAGCTCTTGGACCGACGTGAGATGGATGCAGTGGAAATCGCTCATGCCAGACTCCTCCTTCCTCGAAACCTCATCAATAAAAGATGGCTTATTCCAGCGTTGCAGTGCGAAAAATAGTGATTTATCCTGATTTCCCTATTCCGGCTCGGGAATAGGGGCGAATGCTACGCGGCGTTCCGAAGCCGGAGCTTCGGAACGAATCAAATTTATGAGGCCAGATGTTTTGCAAGGCAAATTCAGCATAACCGTTAGAAAAGGAAGGATTCGCCACGTGGGGGAAAAAAAGCCATACTTGCGAAGCCGCAAGCGGCTAAAAATGGGATTGCCGTAGGCATTGGTGGACAAGCCGGCAGATAAATCGGTGGGGCTCGCGTTGCTCGACCCACCCGACAACTAGGCACTAACCACTAATTCACGATGTTTCACCGTCGAAATTTGATACCGTTGGCCGATCGCGGACCTTTGCGCGTGATGTTCGTCATCACAAGTATGCCTGTTGGCGGTGCGGAAACCGCGTTGGTTGAACTGGTGCGTCGGATAGACCGCCAACGCTTTTCGCCGGAATTATGCTGTTTGAAGTATTACGGCCCGCTGGGCGAAGTGTTGGCGCAGGAAATTCCGGCCTTCACGGGATTGCTCTCGAACAAGTATGATTTCTCGGTGCTTTGGCGTTTGACACGGCTGATGCGCGAGCGGAAGATCGACGCCGTCGTGACGGTGGGCACGGGCGGGGATAAGATGTTTTGGGGGCGGCTGGCCGGTTGGCTGGCCGGCGCGCCGGTGATCTGTTCAGCGTTGCATTCGACCGGATTGCCCGACCATGTGGAATTCTCCAACCGGTTGTTGGAACCGTTGACCGATGCGTTCGTGGCCGTGGCGGAGCCACATGGGCGGTATCTGGCGTCACACGAAGGTTGTCCGGCGCACAAGGTCTGCGTGATTCCAAACGGCGTGGATGTCGAGCGGTTTCATCCGCGCTGGCCCGATCCGACCTTGCAGCACGAGTGGAATTTGAGCGCGGACACGCCGGTCGCGGGCATCGTGGCGGCGCTTCGGCCGGAAAAGAATCACGAGATGTTTCTCTACGTGGCCGCTTTAGTGCGAAAGAAATTACCGGCCGCGCGATTCGTGATCGTCGGCGACGGGCCGCAGCGCGAGAAGCTGGAAAAGCTTGCACAAAGCTTGGGCATCGCGGAATCGGTTTGTTTTGCGGGCACGCGGTCGAACATTCCCGAGGTTCTGTCGGTTTTCGACGTGCTGTTGTTGACCTCGCACATGGAGGCCAATCCGATTTGTCTGCTGGAAGGAATGGCCAGCGAGAAGCCGGTGGTGGCCGCGCGGGTAGGCTCGGTGCCGGAATCGGTGAAGGATGGCCAGACCGGTTACTTGGTAACGCCGGGCGACTCGCAGCGCATGGCGGAACGTGTGGTGGAATTGATGACCGACCGTCCCCGCGCGTTGTCGATGGGTCGGGCCGGCCGCGAGCAGGTGCTTGCCCACAGTTCGGTCGAGTGCATGGTGCGCGGCTACGAGGACATGATTGCGGAGATCTATGCGTCGAAGTGCAAGGGAGGGAAGATGCGGGAAAATCGGTTCGTGGAGAAAGTTGAGGCGTCGGTGAGCGGGGAGGAAGCGGTCAAGGTTTAAGGACCAAGGTTCAATTTCCAAGGTTGAATGTTCAAGGTTCAATGACCAAAAGTGAAAAATCCATAGCCATTGAACATTGGAAATTGAATCTTGGAGTTTTTTATCCATCAGGGGGGTGACTTGGCTTGCGTGGCGAAGCCGTGTACGATAGTGCCCTGACAGGTGACGGCGCCTATGGACACGAACATCACAAGGAATTTTCTTGCCCTCGTGGCTCGTTTCCTGAGCGGGGCGAGCGTGCGCTGGATCGACTCGCAGCCCGACACGTGTCAGCGCGTGTACTTCGCCAATCACACGAGCCATTTGGACCCGATCGTCATCTGGTCGGCGTTGCCGCAGGCGGTTCGGGCAATCACCCGGCCGGTGGCAGCCAAGGATTATTGGATCAAGGGGCCGGTTCGGCGTTATTTCGCCAACCAATTGTTTAATGCCATTTTGATCGACCGGGAAGAGATCAAGGTGCATCAGAGCCCGGTGGACTTGATAATTCGAGAGATTGGGCACACCTATTCGTTGATTTTGTTTCCCGAGGGCGGTCGAACCGAGGGTCGTGAAATCGGCGAGTTTAAGAGCGGATTGTACTATTTGTGCAAGAAGCGGCCCGAGCTGGAGCTGATCCCCGTCCATATCGACAACATGAACCGCATTTTGCCGCGGGGTGAAGTTTTGCCGGTGCCGATGTTGAGTTGCATTACCTTCGGGCCGCCCATGTGGCTTGAAGCCGGAGAGTCGAAGGTGAATTTCCTTGCCCGCGCACGCGATGCAGTGCGGCGGCTGAAGGAGTTGGAATAGGCCGTGGATTTTTTTGAACCGAGAACGCTGGGATTGATCGGGGCCGTGCTGGTGCTCTTGGGCATCGCAACGGCCGTGGTCAAGGTATTGAAACGCCGGCCGGATAGCGGCATCGACCCAGCGATTTTGGAGACGTTCAGCTCGCGGGTGCGAGCCTGGTGGATTTTGCTTTCCACATTGGCGGCCGCGTTTCTTTTGGGGCACATCGTCACAGTGATTCTTTTCGGCCTGATCTCGTTTTGGGCTTTACGCGAGTTCATTACGCTCACGCCGACCCGGCCCGGCGATCACCGGACGCTGTTTTGGGTTTTCTTTCTGATTACGCCGCTGCAATTCGTATTGGTGGGAGCAGGCTGCTACGGATTTTACAGCATTATGATCCCGGTCTATGCGTTTTTGCTGGTGCCGGCGCGTATTGCGATGGCGGGGGATTATAAGCGTTTTCTGGAACGAACGGCCAAGATCCAGTCGGGCCTGCTGATCTGCGTCTACTGTTTGAGCTATGCACCGGCGCTGCTGATGCTGGAGCTGCCCCCTTTGGCCGAGGGCGAGGCGGACACGGGCGGCAACCTGCGCCTTCTGTTCTTCTTCGTGCTAATGGTTCAATTGAGCGATGCGCTGCAATACGCTTGGGCACAGATGCCGAGCAAGCATGTGATCGTGCCTACGATCAACGCCACGCGCACATGGGAAGGATTGCTGGGCGGCATGGGCAGCGTTACGCTGATCGGAGCGATTTTGTGGTGGGCAACGCCTTTCCACGGGGCCA
>CAZNMP010000308.1:0-4373 GCA_964573875.1 uncultured Planctomycetaceae bacterium
AACCTCCAAAGAATTCACGAAAATCACTTTTTTCGGCGGTTCGATCACCGAGGGTGCCGGCGCGAGCAAGCCGGACCTTTGCTATCGCTCGCTTACGACGGCGCAGCTTCGCAGCGACTACCCTGGCGCCGTGCTTTACGAAAACAATTCGGCCATCGGCGGCACGGGTTCGTGGCTTGGCGCGTTCCGCACCCGCAACGACGCCCTGTACGGCGGCGCGGCGATCGTCTTCGTTGAATTCGCTGTCAACGACGGCGGCGCGCCGGAGGCTCAAACGCTGGCCTCGATGGAAGGCATCGTGCGACAAATCTGGTCGTGCGATACTTCGACCGATATCGTGTTTCTCTATACGCTGGTGAAAAACCATTTGGACGCCTACAAGCAAGGCAAACTGCCCGACACCGTCGCATGGCACGAACGCATCGCCGAGCGTTACAATATTCCGAGCGGTAACTTGGGCCAATATGCAGCCAAGAAGATTTTGGCGGGCGAGTTGACGTTCGATGAGTTCGCCAAAGCCGGCGTGCATCCGACCGACGGCGGCTATGCGCTTTATATGGAAGCGATGAAGCCCTTTCTGGCCGCTTGCAAGGCCGCCGCGCCGGCCAAATCGCCCGCCGTTTACCGCCGGCTCCAGGATTATGCTTGCGTAAGTCCCGCGCCGATGGAAAAAGCAAAATGCGTTCCCTATGAATGGGCCAAAGCCGATCCGGGCTGGAAATTCGGTCTGCAAAGCCCGACGAGCCGCTTCCTGCACATCGCTCAATGCGATCAGGCGGGGCCGATGCTTACGCTCAACTTCACCGGCTCGCAAATCGGTGTGTTCGACGCCATCGGGCCGGATACCGGCAACATCGAGTTTTCGATCGACCAGGGGCCTTGGCAAACACTGAACGATTTCGACTCTTATTGCGTTCATTCTCTCCGTCCTCACGCCCGACCGCTGGCAATGGGACTTGATCCCAAGAAGAAGCATGAACTGCGGCTGCGAGTGGCCGAGAAGATCCCGGATCAGAGCAAAGGCCGCGTCGTTCGGCTTGGTTGGCTGTTGGTCGATGGCGACGTGGAAGATCCTTGTGCCCGGCCGGATAGCCTAGCTCGCTGCGACGCGATTTATGCGACGATGGACAAGTTGAACTACACGCCGCCGCCCGCCCCGGGGCGATGGCGCAATCTTGACAGGACGATGCAACGTTTGCGCGAGGGCGGCACGCTCAAGATCGTCATGCTCGGCGACAGCATCGTCAACGATACTTCCTCCTCGCAATTCGAATTGATGCTTCAGCGAATGTATCCGAAATGCAAGATCGAGAAGCAAACATCGGTGCGCGGCTCCACGGGCTGTTGGTGGTATAAGAACGACAATCAGGTCGAGCCCTACGTGCTTAAGCATCATCCAGACTTATTGATGATCGGCGGCATCAGTCAACGTGACGATATAGCTTCGATCCGCGAAGTGATCCATCAAGTTCGAGCCAAGCAGAATCCGGACATTTTGTTAATGACGCCCGCCTTTGGAGCCGCGCAGGACAAACATATTCGAGAATGGACCTTCGAGCCTGCTGCGGGCACCTATCGCGCCCAGTTGCGCCAATTGGCCGACGAGGAGAAATGCGGCTTCCTCGATATGACCGGCCCGTGGTGGCAGTATGTCGAGCAGAGCGGCAAGTGCTATAGCTGGTTCCAACGCGACGTAGTCCATGCCAACGACCGCGGCTATCAGATCCTCGGCCGGATTTTGGAAGCGTATTTTGCACCGGAGAAATAGCCGCAGGAAATGCGGGTGATAGATCATTGCACCAGTCGGCATTGACCGCTGGGCCGGGATGCGTTCTAATTCCACAGCGGGGTGTGGTTGGAGCGATCGTGACTTTTCATGGATGATGTTCGATGCACGAACGGCCGCCGGCAGAACTGGTAGCACTGTTGAAACGTCTGGGCTTGGCCGACGCCGCCCAGGTCGAGCGGATGGGCCGCCGTGTGCGCCGGTTGGCGCGCGACTTGCCGCGTTTCGAGTCGGTCTGGGTAGATGCGCTTTGCCAAGCTCGCATTCTGACGCCTTTTCAAGCTGCTGAAATCAATGCCGGTCGCGGCCCCTTGCTGCGTGTCGGTCCTTACGTGCTCGAGCAGCGATTGGTTCATCCTTGTTACGTTGCCTGTTATCGCGCGCGGGAGATCGAATCTCGCGAGGTGGTGCGTCTGGCGATTATTGAAAACGCCGGGGCAAACGGCGATGAGCCTATGGGACAGTTGCAATCGCTCGCAGGGCATTCATCCTTCTCGGATGCAAACAGCCCTCACCCTAACCCTCTCCCAAAGGGAGAGGGGACTATTGTTTCCCCCTCGTCCATTGTTTCCTCCTCGTCCGTTGCATCTCGTACCGCGTCCCTCTCCCCTCTCCCCTCTCCTCTCTTCTCTCTTGGCCACGATGGCGACCGGCTTTTCGTGGCTGAGCCGTGGGTCGATGGCCGGACGGCGGCCGAGTGGACGGTTCACCACGGTCGCGTTCCGTCCGAGGTTGTGTTGGAAATCGCCCGGGCTATGGCGGCCCAGTTGGCTTCGCTCGAAAAATGTGGAATTTGCCACGGCGACGTAAGCACTACCAGCTTAGTTTTGACCGATGCGGGCGAGGCACGGCTTTCGTTGCCGGGGTTGCGAGGCATCTTGCGGCCGGAAGAAGGCTACGCCCACGGCGATCTGCCGCCCGAAGCTTACGACAGCCTAGCACCGGAACGTGTGTCGGTCGGGACGCCGCCCAACACGGCAAGCGACATTTATGCTTGCGGCTGTGTATGGTGGCAGTTGCTCTGCGGGCGTCCGCCCTTGGTGGGCGGAGATAGTTTGGCAAAACTTCGTGCTGCGCAGGCGGGCGAAATACGCGACGTGCGCAATTATGCTCCCGATGTTTCACCGCCGCTTGCGGCCGCGATTTTTGCTTGTTTGCAGCGAGATCCGCACTGCCGGCCCGAGTCGATGGCCCGGCTCAGCGCGATGCTTGGCTCAACGACGCGGGGCGGTCGCGAAGCCTTGGCCGACTGCTTGGCCCGAACCGGCCGCCCGACCGTCCACTGGACGACCACCGTACGTTCGATCCGCCGATCCAATCGAACGCCGTTTTGGATCGCCGGCACGCTTTGTTGTCTGACGGTCGCGCTGGCAATTTGTTGGCATAACTTCAGCGGTCAGGGGCCAGGAAGCAGGGGTCAGGGATCAGAGGTCAGAGGTCAGGGGGCAGAGGTTGCGAATCTCCCCTCGCCCGGGCACCGACCCGCAGGGTTGGTCGGCGGGAGAGGGGCCGGGGGTGAGGGCGGCTGGCCGTTAGAAAAAGTGGCCAGTGGTCAGTGGCCAGTGGCTAGTGAATCGAATTCTAAATCCCAAAATTCCGAAATCCCGAAATCCCAAATTCCTAATTCCTCGTCGGAAGTCGTTCCGGCCTCTTACCAACAAATAGAGAGCAAACCGGAGGATCTCGTCTTAATTGCCGACAAAGCAGTCGAGGCGGACTCGCTTAAATTGCAGCCCGGGCAATGCGTTCGCGGGCCTGAGGGACGCAGAGCCACGATTCTCGTTCCCTCGACGGGGATGATTGTCGAAAAGGAAAACGTGCGATTCGAGAATATCGACTTCCGTGCCCGTGCGGCGGCAAATCGTAGTGTCCAATCGTCGGAGTCGGCGATGCTTGAGCTTCGGGCCGGCCGAGCTTCGTTCCGCGGCTGCTCGTTCCAAGTCGAAGAAACCGAGCGAACGCCTACGGCCGCTGTTCGATGGACACATCCCTCGGCAGCCGAGACAGCCGAAACTTCGCTGCCCACCGGCCGGATTCAATGGTACGACTGTTTTCTGCACAGGGTCAGCATCGGATTGGATTGCCGCACGGCCGGCGCGCTGTCGATCGAACTGAAAAACGTGTTACATCTCGAAGCGGGCCCCCTCGTGCGGCTCGACCACTGCCCACAGTCGGATGAACCAGTGTCGATTGTTCTGGAACAACTGACATTGCGCAATTGTGGACCGTTGCTCGAATGTCTGATGCCGCGGCCCGAAACGCAGCCGGGCGAGATCGCGGTCACTGCCACGGCCTGCGCCTTGGTGCCCGAGGCTGAAATGCCATTGATTCACGTGCGCGGCCCGCAAATGCCGGAACGTCTGCCGGCGTCAATCCGTTGGAGCGGGCAAGGCTCGCTGCTGGGACCGCGCACACCGGTTATTGTTTGGAGCAACGCAGAGGGCCAACGTCGGATCTTGGACGAATCCGCTCTGTCGATTGCCGGACTAGTGCGCAGCGAAGTGGCTTTTGCCGGAAAGCCATCCGATGATCCCGCCGCAAGTCGATTAGTGCGTTGGCAAGCGCCGCTGCAATCGGCCGATCCGCC
>CAZNMP010000309.1:0-4336 GCA_964573875.1 uncultured Planctomycetaceae bacterium
AATCTGTGCAAGCAGTAGAGAAAGCCCCCAAGAGAACCGCAAAGTTGCCAAAAGCAGTCATTCTGAGCGCAGCGAAGAATCTCCGTGAGGTCTATACAAGTCTCGATATACCAACGAGATCCTTCGCTTCGCTCAGAATGACAATTTCTCTGTGGCCAAGGACTTTGCAGTTCTACCGGCTGCTTGTCTTTGAACCCTTGATCCCCCGCCGCTGTCGCATACAATAGAGGGATTCTGCATTTATTCCTGAAAGGACAGTACTGCCATGCGATCTGATATCGTCAAGCTGGGCGACGCTCGCGCCCCCCACCGTAGTCTTTTGCGCGCCACGGGACTGAAAGACGGTGATTTCAAAAAACCGTTCATCGCTATATGCAACAGCCATATCGATATCATTCCAGGCCATGTCCATTTGGACAAAATCGGCCAGTTCGTCAAGCAGTGCGTGATCGATGCCGGCGGCATGCCGTTCATCTTCAACACGATCGGCGTGGACGACGGCATCGCGATGGGCCACGAGGGAATGAAATTCTCGCTGCCCAGCCGCGAGATCATCGCCGACTCGGTCGAGACGATGCTTCGCGCCCATGCGTTCGACGGCATGGTCTGCATCCCGAATTGCGACAAAATCGTGCCCGGCATGTTGATGGGCGCCATGCGCTGCAACATCCCGACGGTTTTCGTCAGCGGTGGACCGATGGAAGCGGGCCATGCCTCCGACGGCCGCGCGGTCGATTTGATCGACGTGTTCGTGGCCGCGGCCGCCAAGCAAGACGGCAAGCTGACCGAATCGCAATTGACCGAGATGGAGTGTGCCTGCTGTCCGACCTGCGGTTCCTGCTCGGGCATGTTCACGGCCAACAGCATGAACTGCCTGTGCGAAGCGCTCGGCATGGCGTTGCCTACGAACGGAACGCTGCTGGCCACGAGCGCCGATCGCAAGGAGCTTTATCGCCGCGCCGCGCAGCGCGTGGTCGAGATGGTTTGGGAGTTGGAGAAGAAAGGCGAGGGGAACGGCCTTCTGCCGCGCGAGATCGTCACGCACGACTCGATCGACAACTCGATGGTGCTGGATATGGCAATGGGCGGCAGCACGAACACCGTGCTGCATATTCTGGCCATCGCCCGCGAGGCCGGCATTGAATACGATATCGAACGGATCAATACGTTGAGCCGTCAGACGCCGAACATCTGCAAGGTTTCGCCCAGCAGCAAGTACCACGTCGAGGACGTGCATAACGCGGGCGGGATTCATACCATTTTGGGAACGATCAATCGCGGCCGCCCCGGCCTGTTGAAGATGGATTGCCCGACCGTAACCGGAAAGACGCTCGGCCAGAATATTGCCGACTACGACATTCGCTCGAACACCGCCACGGAAGAGGCGTTGGGATTGGCCGCCGTTCGCGCGGGCCGTCAGCGCACCAACGAAGGCGTGGGCGTCGCGCGCCAGGCCAAGTCGATTCGCGATTTGACGCCCGCCCAGCTCGGATTCGATCCGGCCGATTGCATCCGCAACGTGGAAAATGCCTACAGCCAAGAAGGCGGGCTCATCATTCTCTACGGCAATTTGGCGCCCAAGGGCGCGGTGGTCAAAGCCGCCGGCGTTCGGCCCGAGATGCTCAAACATTCCGGCCCCGCCGTCATTTTCGAGGCCGAAACCGAGGCCTACGACGGCATCGTCGGCGGCAAGGTTAAAGCCGGCGACGTGGTCGTGATTCGCTACGAAGGGCCGCGCGGCGGGCCGGGTATGCAAGAGATGCTTGCTCCCACGACCGCCATCAAAGGCATGAAACTGGACGATACCGTAGCGTTGATCACCGACGGCCGTTTCTCCGGCGGCACGGCCGGCGCTTGCATCGGGCACATCTCTCCCGAGGCCGCGGCCGGCGGTCCGATCGCCTTGCTGCAGCCGGGCGACATCATCGACATCGACATTCCTGGCCACACGATGAACGTTCGTCTCTCAGACGCGGAATTAGCCGAGCGAGCGAAGCTGTGGAAGCCGCGCCCGCCTCGCTATACAACCGGATGCTTGGGCAAGTATGCCGCATTGGCCACGAGCGCCGACACGGGCGGCGTGTTGAAGTGGACCAATTGAGCGTCAATTGGCCGGCCTGACGACATCGCCTTTCGAGCCTATGCGATGCGCGGAGATTTTGGACTTGCCCGGCGCGGCGTGTCGAGCAGGGTGGTTCGGGATGTACGCCGCGCGCGGGCCAAGTCCTCTGGTTGAAGGGTGCTGAAACGTGCCATAACGCATGGCAACGGATGCGTTTCAGCACCCTTGTACTAACCTCAAAGATCGTGAAGCTTAAACAAAGTTTAGCGACCAACGGGAGCGAATCGAAGTCAATCGAGCGGTAGCTCGCAATGGTTGGCGGCCCTGCCGCCTTACGGATGTTTCGTAATCGTCGGGGCGGAGGTTCCTATCTGCTGGCCTCGGGTGGCCGGCACGCCGCGTGCGCTGGGAGACGCGGCATGAGACCACCGAACGACCAGCCGCCGCAACTGCGAGTCGAGGCGACGGCAGAAATGTAAATACGGCCGCAATTCAACCCGGAGCGGCACATCCCAATGTTCGCGGCCAAGGACAATTCCGTTGCTGGGTATTTCCTGCTCGGTATTCATGGCTTGTGTTCCTCGCGCCCTCATTTCCTACTACGATAGACAAGCAGGAAGGGTTCAGGTTCGGATGAAATAACGCCGCAATTTCTCGGAATTCTGAAAATGCGGGCGGCAACCGGGGGCCAGGCCGACATGCCTCGCAACGATGTCCTGCATACGTTTTTGTATGCATCTGACGCTAATCCGCGAGGGGGGCTATTCGCAGCGATGCCGGTTTTCCCAGACCTTCAGCCGGCTCAGATAGGCAATGAACTTCTTGTCTTCGATCTCGATGTGTTCGAGCCACCAATCGCGAAGAAATTGCAGCACTTCGCAAGGCGTAAGCGACATCAATTGCAGTTGGATATCGTCCATGCGTTGGATCATGGCATCATGCAGCGCCTTGTGGTCGGGAGTGTATGTATAAGCAACCTCTTTAAGCCGATCCTCTTCATGCTCGAAATGAGCCCTGGTATGCTCGGCCAGGAGGCTGACCAATCGCTCGGCGGCGAGGCCCGGTTTTCGGCCCTGCATGGGCAAGTAGAGTTGATCGATGTTTTCGAGGATCTGCTTGTGTTCCGCGTCTAGGCCGGAATCGCCCACGCTATAAGACTCTTTCCATGTGACATACTCGGTCATAGGCAGCCGTTCCCCCGTCCATTGCCCCAGACCTGTCGAATCAGATAAGCCGCAAATGTAATTTACCTTACATTTCCAACCCCACGCAAAGAGTACGCACAATTAGCGGAAAACCACGTTCGCCGAAGATTTCTTAGACATGAGGCCGGATTTGAGGCAAATGACATGGATCAAGAACGGCAAGGTCTGCCCGAGGGAAAAGCATTTTAGAGGAGCAATTTTTCCGCTTTTTTCAAAACGTCTAATACAACTATAGCAGATGTAATGATTAAAGGCGGCTCTTTTTGGTGTAAGCTATAGTAAAGAAATGGGGGGCTTTCTCTCGCTGAGAGGATTGTGATGTTCTTCGATAAAAAAATTCAGGAAGTGAAAGGTTTTGTCGGCCGATTGCTCAACGATCGCCCCGAAGGCCGCCGCGTCGATGTCCGGACGATGCGGGTGGTTGCGGGGTTTGTGATTCCCATCGAAGATCGAAAACCACGGGTTGATCGTGCCTTTACGGCCACGACCAAGGATTTCTCGAATACGGGCGTGGCGATGGTTCTTAAGGAACCCACCGCACCCGAAGAGGCCATCCTTGGCTTCCATCTTTCCGCGAAAATGGTCTTCTTCCGGGCCGAATTCCGTCACACCGAACCGATGGGTGGCGGATTCTATCAGCACGGCTACCAATTGTTCGAAGTAATCTCGTTGAAAGACTATCCGGAATTGGAATCGCTGAAGCTGTGAGAATGCAATTGCCATAAGGCAATAAAGTGTATCGTCGCTAAAAATTCAATACACTTTTGAATCTTCGGGTGTCTTCGCCCTAAGATCCCTTAAAAACACATACCAATAGGCTAACGACAATGTAAAAGAACGTGATGAGGGTAGGAAGAATTGCAAGAACGGCAACAATTCCAATTCCCCACAGACGTTTAAGCCAGGAGGATTTTTCTTTTTCGTTGAATGCAACCACGGTAGATAACTTGCGTAATGCCCTTCTAACGTCGAATATCGCAGCGATAAATAGGATTAAGGCCAGTAGGCTGGGTGTTCCCAAAGAAGGCGGATTCTTACTACCGGCCATACCTATAGCCCAAAGAGAAAC
>CAZNMP010000310.1:0-4322 GCA_964573875.1 uncultured Planctomycetaceae bacterium
GGCAGGGCCGGCCCACACTAGCGCGGGGGCGCTGTGTTAACGAAACTGTCCCAACCCCCCGCCGGCCGGGGCGATCCGGGCCGGCAATACGATGCCACGATCAACCGCTGGGAAACGTGCCCGAACTCCGGCCGCATCAACGCAAGCAATCCGTGTTCGGAATATATGTTCGTCGACGATTCGGCATGTAATCTGGCGAGCGTCAATCTGATGAAGTTCCGGCAAGACGACGGTTCGTTCGACGCCGAGCGCTTCCAGGCGGCGTGCCGGCTTGTGTTTATTGCCCAGGATATTCTGGTCGATCATGCAAGCTATCCGACGAAGCGGATCGCCGAGAACAGCCATCGATTCCGTCCGCTGGGGCTCGGCTACTCGAATCTTGGCAGCTTGATTATGACCTCTGGCTTTGCCTACGATTCGGACGAAGCCCGCGGCCTTTGCGGCGCGATTACGGCGATTCTGCACGGATCCGCCTGCCACACCAGCACCGAGTTGGCCGCGGCGGTTGGAACTTTCGACGACTACGAAAAGAACCGCGAGCCGATGCTGAACGTGATGGGGATGCACTGGCAGAAGGTCGAGGAGATCAAGGGCTGTCCGACGCAGCTTCAGCAGTACGCCCGCGACCTGTGGGACAAAGTGCTGGTCCACGGCAAGCGTTACGGTTTCCGCAATGCTCAGGCAACCGTTTTAGCGCCCACCGGCACGATCAGTTTCATGATGGACTGCGACACGACCGGCATCGAGCCCGATATTGCTCTGGTGAAATACAAACAGTTGGCCGGCGGCGGCATGTTGAAGATCGTCAATCAGACGGTGCCGTTGGCATTGCGGACGCTCGGCTACGAGGATGCCCAGATCGAGGCGATCGTCGCCTACATCGACAAACATGACACGATCGAGGGCGCTCCCGAGCTGAAGCCGGAACATCTGCCGGTGTTCGATTGTGCTTTCCCTCCGAAGAACGGACGGCGTTCGATCGTATGGCAGGCCCATATCCGCATGATGGCGTCCGCCCAGCCGTTTATTTCGGGAGCGATCTCGAAAACGGTCAACATGCCGAAAGACAGCACGCCGGAAGACGTGGCCGACGCTTATATGGAAGGTTGGCGCCTTGGCCTGAAGGCGTTGGCCATCTACCGCGACGGTTCGAAGGAAGTGCAGCCGCTTTCGACGCAGACCAAGTCGGACAAGACGGCGGCGGAAAAGGTGGTTGCCGCCCCCCGGCGCGAGCGTTTGCCCGACACTCGCAAGTCGATTACGCACAAGTTCAGCATTTCGGGGCACGAAGGCTACATCACCGTGGGGCTTTATCCCGACGGCCGGCCCGGCGAACTCTTCATTACCATGGCCAAGGAAGGCAGCACGATCGGCGGCCTGATGGATTGTTTCGGCACGGCCGTTTCGATGAGCTTGCAATACGGCGTGCCGTTGGAAGTGTACGTGAATAAATTCTCGCACACCCGGTTCGAGCCCCAAGGCTTCACGAAGAACCCCGATATCAAAATCGCGAAGAGCCTGGTCGATTACATCTTCCGATGGTTGGGCATCACGTTCCTGCCCGGCTATCGCGAGGCCAACAAGGCGGTGCCGGCGTCGCCGGTTGCCGACCCGGGGGCAGGCGGTGTCGAAACAGAGCGAAAGCCCGCCGCCACGACGGCCGGCGGGCTGGGTCCGGCCCAAGGATCGGCCAAGACGGTTGCCTCGCCCAACGGATCCAACGGTTCCGCGGGAAGCAATGGGCACGGTGGGCCAAAACAGGCCTCGAAACGCAATGGCACGCCGGCCGGCGCCGTGGCGATGGATCGCGTGGCCGTAACGGTTTTGGCCGAGCCGTCTGCATCGGCCGTGTCGCGTAGCGATCAATTCGCTTCGTTCCAAACCGATGCGCCAACCTGCGATAACTGCGGAGCGATCACCGTCCGCAACGGCAACTGCTATCTCTGCTACAACTGCGGCACGAGCATGGGCTGTTCGTAGCAGATTGTGAAAAATAGATTTTGTGCCATGCTCATGCTTGTCGTGGGCATGGCACTTTGCATTTTCACTGGGTCTGGCAAGAAAATCATGGCAAATAGTCATTCTGAGCGGAGCGAAGAATCTCAACGGAATCGCAGAGATTCTTCGCTTCGCTCAGAATGACGGGATCGCCTAGAAAATTGCCGCACCTTTTCACCGAAGCTTAATGGGAGTTTATCATGGCGAATACCGCGAAAAAGAATTTTCCCTTGGCGAAAGTCTACAGTCTGCTTGAGTCCGGGCCGGTCGTGATGGTAAGCACCTTGTATAAGGGGCAGCCGGATGTGATGAGCATGTCGTGGCATACGATGATCGACTTCGAGCCGCCGTTGATCGGTTGCGTAATCGGCCAACAAAGTCAAACGTTCCTTGCCCTGAAAACGACTAAGCAATGCGTGCTCAACATCCCGACGGTCAAATTAATCGAAAAAATGGTCGCCTGCGGCAATGTCTCCGGGCGGACGGTCGATAAGTTTGCACAATTCAAGCTGACGCAACTGCCGGCATCGCTTGTCGAGGCGCCTTTGATCGCCGAATGCTATGCCAATATCGAGTGCAAGCTGGTCGATGCCAAACTGGCGAAAAAGTACAACTTTTTCATCCTCGAAGCAGTGAAGGCGTGGATCGATCCCACGATGCTGCCCGCCAAGACGATCCACCATCTCGGCAAGACGAGTTTCATGATCGCCGGCCGGACAGTGGAAGTGCCGTCGAAGATGAAATAGCTCCCAAAGACACGGCTTGGGTATGTTTTTTGATTGCCCGATAACTTATGGTGTTGGAAAATAGCCGGGAGCTAACAGCTCCCGGAGAATGCTTGCAAGCATGCTCACATTTTAGGAGCTATTCGCACCTGGCCATTATGCTATCGCTTTCCCGAAAAGCGATAGCCTCCTCCGCAAACAAAAAAGCCGAGAGCAAATTGCCCTCGGCTTTTATCGTATTCATGACCGGTGTTCTATAACCGCCGATGTTTTCACTAGGCGGTTTTTGTCTGCGCTTCGACAGGCAGCGGCAACGGCACGAGCTGTTCGCGTCCCCTAACTACGTCGTCGTTGACCAAGTAGCGGCTGCCGGCGGGTTGGTCGGGCAACTCGAACATGATGTCGAGCATCACTTCCTCGATGACCGAACGCAAAGCGCGGGCGCCGGTGTCTTTGTCCAACGCACGCTCGGCGATTAACCGCAATGCGGCGTCGGTGAAGCCCAATTCGGCGTTCTCCATTCCGAACAACGTTTGGTACTGTTTGACCAGGGCGTTTTTCGGCTCGGTCAACACGCGGACCATGGCGTTGATGTCCAGGGGCCGCAATGCCGAAAATACAGGCAACCGGCCGACCAACTCGGGGATCATGCCGAACTGGAGGATGTCGTCGCTCGTGACTTGCTGGAGCAAATCGCCCAGCTCCATTTGATCGTGGCCGACGCCTTCCTGGGAGAAACCGATCGTGCGTTTACCCAAACGCCGGCCGATGATGTCGTCGAGTCCGACGAACGTGCCGCCGCAGATGAACAAGATGTTCGAAGTGTCCATCTGGATGTACTGCTGCTCGGGATGCTTGCGGCCGCCTTGAGGCGGAACGTTGGCCACGGTGCCTTCAAGCATTTTGAGCAAGGCTTGTTGCACGCCTTCGCCCGAAACGTCGCGCGTGATCGAAACATTCTGGCTCGTCTTGCCGATCTTATCGATTTCGTCGATGTAGAGAACGCCGCGCTGGGCCGCTTCGATATCGAAGTCCGCGGCATGAAGCAGCTTCAAAAGCAGGTTTTCAACGTCTTCGCCGACATAGCCCGCTTCCGTCAGCGTCGTGGCGTCGCCGATCGCGAAGGGCACGTCGAGGATGCGGGCCAGAGTTTGGGCAAGCAACGTTTTGCCCGAGCCGGTCGGCCCGATCAATAGAATGTTCGATTTATCGAGTTCGACGTCTGAGCCGCTAGCGCCGTGCATAAGGCGTTTGTAGTGGCTATGAACGGCCACGGCCAGCACTTTTTTGGCGTGTTCCTGGCCGATGACATATTGATCTAGCTGAGAGACGATTTGTCGCGGCGTGAGAACTTTGTTGAACAGCGGTTTGCTGGCGCCGCGTCGTCGTCGTTCTTGTTCCAGGATCGACTGACACAGATCGATGCATTCGCCGCAAATATAGACATCGCCCGGTCCCTCGACAAGGGGTCCAACGTCGCGATAGCTTTTACGGCAGAAGGAGCAGAAAGCGTTTTTTTTGGTGGGGCCTGTTCCGCGACGCCCACCATTGAAGTCACGTCCTGACGGCATGCCTATTCCCTTTCCGGGTCGCGTCTGA
>CAZNMP010000311.1:0-4320 GCA_964573875.1 uncultured Planctomycetaceae bacterium
GGATTTCGGCAAGCAGCAACTGCAAGCGTGGAAAGCCAAACAGCCGCGCATCGTCAATGTTCCCGGGGTGGGCGAAGTCAGTGTACGGCTCATTGTTGGCCTAGTGGTATTTGCGTTGACGATTATCTGCTGGCTAACGCCGTTGGCCCCGATTCGGGTGAAGGAAAGCCGCGTGGATGATTTAACCGTTTCGCTGGGCGAGGAGATCGCCGCCTCGGCGTTGATTGCACCAAGCGGGCGCATCGCGCTGGTGGGGCCGCCGATGGTGCCGCCCCGTGCCCAAGAGTTGGCCCGGTTGATTAAGGAAGACGCGAACGCCTATCAACAGGGGCTTAAGGCGATCGTCGAACGGCGGCATGGCGAGGCTCGCACGGCCTTCAACAATGCCTTGCATGACGGGAAACCGGATTCGACGCAAATCCAACTTGCACAAGCGCAAAATGAAATGTATGCGGGGCTTTCCGCCAATGCCGCGAAGTTGTACGAGGGCGTCGCGCAACAGAAGCCTGACAATGTGATGGTTCTGGTTCAAGCGGCCGTCGCTTGGCTTCATGCCGGTTCCGCCGAAAACGCCGAACCGCTTGTGGGACGGGCCATCAAGGCATGTCACGGCAATTCGGCCGAGAAGAAACGCGAAATGGCGTATTGTCTTCATGTCCAAGCGATTTTGCGCGTCATACGCGGAAAACAATTCGCCGAAGCGGAAACGTCCTGCGTGCAAACGCGCGATTTACTCGAAGATTCGACCGAGCCGAGTCTTTCGCTGTTGGCGGCCAGTCTGAATAATGAAGCCGTATTGTATTTGTTGCAAGGCAAGTATCCGGGAGCCATCAACCGCTTCAAGGAAGCGAGTTACAACTGGACCAAAGCTTTCGGCCCGCTCTATCCGCTGGTTGCCGCGAATTTAAGCAATCAGGCGGGGCTCTACCTCATTCTCGGCGAATACAATCAGGCGGAAGATTCGCTGGCGAAAGCCGAGAGCATCTGCAACGAGTTTTTGTCGAAGAACCATTCGATGCGGGCGCATTTGCAGGTCGGCCGTTCTTTGCTGCAAGAGGCCTTAGGACATTACGACAATGCCCTGGCCCGGGCAAGAGACGCGCAAACGATCATGGAGAAAGCTCTGGGGCCCACGCATCCGGCGAACGTTCCTGTTTTGGATGCACTGTCGCTTGCCTATGCAGGTCGATCGGAATATGCCAAAGCTTCCGCCTGCGTTCAACAGGCGACCGAAATTGCACGGCGAGTTTGGGGCGTGCAACATCCGTTCTACGGTCGAATGGTCGTGCTTCTCGCTCGACTTCAGGTTCTGCAAAATCATCCTACCGAAGCGGTTGCAGGGTGCCGCAAGGCATTCGATATCTTCCGCCAATCGCTTAGCAAAGATCATCCGGAAATTGCGACGGTGTGCGCCGTCTGGGGGCAGTCGGAGATCTTGCAGCAACAATCCGGCAATGCGAGAACGCATCTCGAAAAAGCATTGAAAATCCGCGAGGAAACCTTCGGCAAGGAGCATCCTTCGATAGCCTCGACTTTGGGTTATTTGGCCTCGTTGGACAATAGCCCTCGCACGTTTAGCAAAGGAGAGGCGCGGTTCAAACAGGCGATCGGTATATGCGAAAAACTGCTGGGCCGCGAGCATCCGATGATGGGCCGCTTGTTGTGCGGCCGTGCGGTCCTTTTTACCCAAGAAGGCAAATACGCGGAAGCGGCCACCGATCTGGATCAGGCACTAGCGATTCAAGAGAAAGTGCTGACGCCCTTCCATCCTGATTTGGCGGCAAGCTTGGACGCTTATGCGGCCTTGTTGCGAGCCATGACGCCTCCCAACGTCAAACGTGCGGAAAAAATGGAATCCCGGGCGAAGACGATCCGCCAAAAGCATGAAGAAGCGGACAAGGCCGAATAGCGGCCTGGGAAAAAGATGCTCGCATGGAAGCGTGGAATTCCTGGAATAATGGCGGGCCATCGCTTCGCTTGACCCGCCCTACGTTTTTTGCGATTGATCCGCCCTACGGTTTTCTTGCGCGCTAGATTATCAAACTTTGGTTACGGGACCGTGATGCTTACACGGCCCGATTGTTCTCGTCCACGTGTACGATAATCGGTTGCCATTGGCGGGCGGTTTCATCGGGCATGGCGCCAAAGGACAAGATGATGACTTTGTCGCCGGCCACGCCCAGGCGTGCCGCCGCGCCGTTGAGTTGGATCGTTCCGGAACCCGCGGGCGCTTCGATCACGTAGGTAATCAATCGCTCGGCATTCGACAGATTCAGCACATGAACCTGTTCGCCGGGCAGCAGGTCGGCCGCCTCGATTAAATTCCGGTCGATCGCGATGCTGCCTTCGTAGTGCAGCTTCGTATCGGTCAACGTGGCGCGATGGATCTTCGACCTCAGCATGAACCGTTGCACGCGGATTCTCCCTCCTGATGGACAGCGCTTGATACCAATTCCCTTTTACGCTTCACCGTCTGTTTAACCTGCGGGAAAACAGGCGGTCTCTTAAAAATGAACGCGAAGCTTGGAACTGGAAACCTTGTTGATGACTTGCTCAAACCTTTACTATGACTCGACAGGTGGGAAAATTCAACGGCCAAACAGCCTTGCGTATCCCCTGCTGGAAGGGTGTCTCGCGTCTAGATCGGCCGGCCGTAAAAATTGCTTAAAATCCGCACCTGACGGACCAAATAGGCCACAACGGCCCCGATCAGGACCAGCGAGAGCGCGAAAATGATGTGCCGATCGAAGCCGGCATACATGCCTTCGTGGATTTCGGGCCGCCAGCAATAAAAATCGACGACCAGCACGCTGTAGGACAGCAGCGACAGGACGGTCATGAAACCCACGAACCGTACACGGAACCAAAGGCCCGAGGCCACGATAATCAGCGGATAGCCGACCACCAACGAACTGGCGGCTCCGTAGCCGAGCAACAAAACGATCAGCAGGGCGGTCGAGTCGAGTGTTCCCCAAACATATCGGGCCGGAAACGACCAACGGCGGCTTTCCAGCAGTTGCTGGCAGATGATGGAAGCCAAAACCCAGAGGCAAACGACGAGCGACACGGGCCCGTGAAATTGCCGATCGACCATGCCGGTGAAATAATTGACCGTTTCGACCGTGTAGAATAGCCCCAGCGCACCCAAGCGTGAAGCCAAGGCCGGCTGCTGCCGCGTCCAACTCCAAAAACGCTGCATCGGCGTTGGCGGGCGAACGGCCAATACATCACCTCGCGCGAAGCGGTCCAGGTCGTCGGCCAGCGCCGCGGCCGATGGATAACGCTCGGCGGGTTCTTTAGCAAGGCATTTCAGGCAGATCAGCTCCAAACCGCGCGGGATTCGGGCATTCAGCTTGCGCGGCATGATCGGATCGTTGCTGAGCACTTCCATCAACGTGTCCAGGGGCGTTTCGGCCCGGAACGGCGGAGTGCCCGTCAAAAGCTCGTAGAGAATTGCGCCTAGGCTGTAAACGTCGGTTGCGGGGCCGATGGCTGCGCGATGGCCCGATGCCTGTTCGGGGGCCATGTAGCTCGGCGTGCCGGCGATGATGCCGGTGGCCGTCATGTCGGAGCCTCCGACGAAGATTTTTGCCAGTCCGAAATCGGTCACATAAGGCTGGTCGTCGGAATCGAGCAAGATGTTCGACGGCTTCAAATCGCGATGAACGATGCCTTGCCGATGCAGATGCTCGACCGCTCGGGCCACCGTGGCGGTCAACCGGACGGCTTCTTGCGGATCGACCGGCCGCTTGGCAATCCGCTGCGCCAAACTTTGGCCGTCGATATACTCCATGGCAAAGTAGTCTTGGCCATGCAATTGGCCGACATCATGGATGTGGACGATATTGGCGTGGCGCAATCGTGCCGCGGCCCTTGCTTCGGCCTGAAAACGCCGCACAGCCTCGGGCGAGGCCAAGTTGCCGGCCAGGATCATTTTTAGGGCGACGGAACGGTCGAGCCCTTTTTGCCGGGCCTCGTAGACGACGCCCATCCCGCCGCGGCCGACCTCGCGGATCAAGAGATAGGGTCCGAAATCGCGAGGCAGTTCGTCGAAGCCCGGCGTTGTGTCATCGCTGCAATCGGCCAACGTGGGATCTTGTTTTGCGAAAGGCACTAGGGCCTCTAATGCTTCGAGGCAATCCAAGGCGGAAGCCAATCCTGGATACTCGCTAAGCAACGACTTGCGATCCGGCTGCTCGCCGGCCTGGAGCCGGGCGAGAAAGGCATCGAGCTTGTTCAGAGCATCGGTGTCGAGAGAAAAGTCGTTCATGGTGTTTTCGTCCTCTGTTCCGAAGAGAGAGGACTTCATTTTGCATCCAC
>CAZNMP010000312.1:0-4289 GCA_964573875.1 uncultured Planctomycetaceae bacterium
ACGCCCCATGACGGCACGGTGCTTTTCAATATCATTGGGGATCGCAAACTAAAACTCGAAGGCGAATACTGGACACAACGGCAGACAATTGGCACTGTGGTTTTGACTTATCGTACGCCGGAATTGCTTGATGAATTGCCTACCGATTCGACGTGACGAAGTAAAATGTCCGCCGCTATTCTGATAGGCACCACTTGTCGGCCACCTACCACATAGCAGGGGGGCAGTACCACTACGCCATCTCTTCCCCAGTCAGGTGACGGGTGCCATCAAAAAGCTGCCCGAAATGATGTGCGGCTGAATGTTCCGTTGCAGTCCTTGTTGCAGTAACTCGCGGTCCTTCGGCGTCCGTCAGGGGGCACGTCTGGCCAAGCGGAGTAATGGACAGCAACGCGGGCTTTTGCCGGGCGATTCGAGCGTTCGGAGTGCCTAGAAAAAGGCCCCGGAGGCCACTGTAGGGTTCTCCGGGGCATCACTGTACAACTTGTAATCCGCAAGGGGTGGCTGACGGGACTCGAACCCGCGACACCCAGATCCACAATCTGGTACTCTAACCAACTGAGCTACAGCCACCAAAGCATTGTCGCCAATGCACTTACAATCATTCGCCAGCTTAAAAAACAACCGGGATCAACCAGTTGCACCCCCCCTCATTTGGGGCATCGCATCGGAATGCTCATCAAGAGATACCGACAGCGGGAACCGACTATTCGTCTAAGTGTAACCCATCTTCGATGATTATCAAGCCCGCCGAGTTCGTAAACCTTGGCTGAGATGAATAGATCATTGGGGGGGGTCGGTATCGAGCGATGCTGATCTTTTAGCCAGGGCACGCAGGTAACTTATCCAACTATCCTCAAGCTGGGTGCCTACAGCCTGCCCTATAACCGGTGGAACGATTCTCCGTCTTCTGATAAGATACGGCCGTTTTCGGGGCAAAGCCCAAGTTGCGGGAGATGATTTGCTTCCGAGGAGTCGCCGGAGGCATGGTTGATGTTCAAAACGGCGTCCTCCGGCTTTCGCTGTCGGGAAATTTCCTTTGTCTGTGTGTGGTTTGTTACGTGCAAATTTCAATAAGGCACAAATCATGAGCCAATCCGAGACGGCCAACGACTGCTGCTGCCCTCCGTTCGATCCTTCACGATGGGACGAGAAAACGCATCACTGGCAGGATAAACTTTTCATCACCGACAAAGTCATTCAATTGTTTCATATTCCGTTGAACGTCGGCCGTGTGATTTGCCGGATGTGGAGCAAGACCTTGGCTGCCGATGCCGCATTGCCTGCCGACGATTCCTTGATTCTTTTTTACGATCCGTCGCCGTGGCGATCCGAGCTTTTTCTGAGCGTATCGAAGGAAGTGGCCAATGCAAAGAACGTAAAAATCACCGGCACGTTTTTCAGCAAGGTTTACGAAGGGCCGTATCATGCCGTGCCGGAATGGCTTACAAAGATGGATGCCTTTTTGGCTGCCCGGGGGCAACGGTCCGTCAAAAATTACATTCATTACACCTATTGTCCGAAATGTGCCAAAAAATACGGCAAAAACTACGGCGTTGTTTTTGCGCAACTGGAAGATAATGCCTGATACGTTTACTTGCCGTGCCGTTTGGTGTCTTGCCTAAGCGAAAGCTTTCCCATGCTTGATTTTTCCGTGCAAGAGGATCGTTGCAACCGTTGCGGGCTATGCGTGACGGATTGTCCTTCGCATATCATTGAACAAAACGCCGAAAAAATTCCTTACGTCTCGGCCGAGAATGAAGAGAATTGTCTTCAATGCCAGCACTGTCTGGCCGTTTGTCCGACGGCGGCCGTCTCGGTTTTCGGCCTAAACCCTGCCGACAGTTTGCCGGTGTCGGCTGATGTCTGGCCGACGTTCGAGCAGATGAAGCATCTGATGCGCGGCCGGCGGAGCGTTCGGCAGTATCATGATCGAAATGTTGAGCCCGAATTGATCGATCGCTTGTTGGCCACGATTGCCCACGCACCGACCGGCGTGAACAGCCGCTCGTTGACCTTCACGGTAATCGACGACAAAGAGCAGTTGCATCGCCTTCGAGAAGAAGTCATGCAAATGCTTATCGCAGCTTCGAAAGCTGGACGCATTCCCGAGCGTTTTTCCTATGTTGAACGAGCCATTTCCGCTTATGCCGATCATGGAATTGACGTGATATTTCGCGGCGCGCCACACTTGCTGATCGTTTCGGCTCCGCCACAAACGCCTTGCGCCACGGAGGACGTGCCGATAGCACTGGCATATTTCGAGCTATTGGCCCAAAGCGCCGGCTTGGGCACGGTTTGGTGCGGGCTGCTGAAGCTGGCGTTTGAATCCGTGCCGCAATTGAAATCCTTGGTCGATCTTCCGCCGAACCATCATTATTATGCGATGTTGTTCGGTCCTCCGGCAGTCTGCTACGCACGCACCGTGCAGCGAAACACCGCTGCCGTTATCCGACGGCAAACCATACGAACGAAACCGTGAGAACGTTGGCCCGAAGGTTGTCGAATATTACGTCGAATTCCAAAGAACAATAAATCCGATGTTGCCAAGATATGCCTGACATGATTCCACCTGTCATCGGTCCTTATGAAACACACCCGGCCGTGTGTCGTGCTTACGATCCGCGAGCGGCAATGGTTGCCCGGTCAGTTGCCGACGGCGTCGCATCGGTTCTTCCGCGGATTCGCGTGGAGCATGTCGGCAGCACGGCCGTTCCCGGTTGTGCGGGCAGGGGAATTGTAGACCTGATGGTCGTGGCCGGCGAGGGTGAGCTCGAAGCCGTTCAAGAGACTCTCGAACGGCTCGGCTTTCAACGCCGGACGGATCACGGCATCTGGCCCGAAAGCCGTGCTTTGTGCGTCGGCTCGGTATCGTTCGACGGCGAAACATTTGGGCTGCACCTGCATATCTTCCCAGCCGATTCGCCCGAGGTGGACGACATGCGTTTTTTCCGAACCTGTATGCGAGCCGACCCCGAGTTGCTCAAAGCTTATGTGGCCCGAAAGCGAGAAATTCTTTCCGACGGCATCACCGATCCTACGGCTTACGTGAAGGAAAAGAGCAAATTCATTCAGGCGATGCTGGGCTAGGTTTCCACGCGGATAGCACGCCTGTTTCGCGGGTCTTTTGCCACTCTTGCCATCCTATCTCGTTCCGAAGCTCCGGCTTCGGAACGCCATGTGCCATCGGCTAAGTTTCCAAGTTGAAACCAAAGAACCAGGATGGCTCAGCAAACAATGGCGGCATTTTTTTCCAGAAATACCATTGTTAGCTTATCGCTGACAGGCGTTTGGCGGAAGAGCCGGTAGCCGTGCCGCAGATAAAGCCGAAGGTTATCTTCGCTTTTGTCGCCCGTAAACAACTCAAAACGAGCCGCGTTAGGATACATGGCTTCGATTTGTCGTAAGAGAGCGGAGCCAATGCCGCGTCGGCGATGCTCTGGGTAGACGATCAAGCGTTCAATAAAACAGGTTTCGTTTTTTTGATACGCCCGAACCGAGCCCACAATTCGGCCATCTTTTACCGCTTTGAGAAAGAGCTTGCCGCGGAATTGGTCCTGCAACTCATCCAGCGTTTCGACCAAGGGCGGAATGGAATAATCATCATAAATCGCGGCCTCGGTTTGGTAGGCGCGCTGTTGCAGCTCGAAAATCGCTTCCGCATCTTCGATGGTCGCTTGTGAAATGTCCATAGCTTAAATATTCTACCGCTTGTTCCTGCTTTGCTACACCACAACATCGCGATGCACAAGCGAAGGTGAAAATGCCGGCAGACAAACGGCGATATATTCCGCTCCCTCGGGTGAAGGCGTGCTGTATTGCACCCATTCGCCCGCCTGCACGATAATCGCCTGCCCCGCTTGCACGTCAAACTCCTTATGCTGCAACTTGACGTGCAAAACGCCATGAAGAACAACCGTGTATTCATCGAACCGCGGCATCTGGCCCGGCTCCGACCATCCGCTGGGGCTTTTCATGCGTGCAATGCTGACGGCCTCGGTTTGAGAATTCACGCGGCCGACAAATTCCTCGATGGTTTTGGGCGGATGTCCCGCGGCTTGCATCACAACAGGTTTCGAGATGTGAGTGGCCATGTCATCCTCCTATTCCTTATTGGTACGAAAAACTTTATCGAACCACGGGCGGGAGCCGTTGAACATCGGTGGAGAAAGAAGCCGGGAAAACTTCCTGCCCTTGGCTCTGTGCTTCGACGTTCGACTGCTCCGCTTTTGCCCCGGCAAGGTCTGCATCATTGAGTGGCTGTGCGGCATTGTTTGCTTCAACGTCAT
>CAZNMP010000313.1:0-4273 GCA_964573875.1 uncultured Planctomycetaceae bacterium
CCCGGTTGCCAGCGTCAGGTCATGACGCTGCGCGTCATGCCTGACGCACCAAAAAGAACACGCCCACGGCAATCGTGGGCGTGGCAGAGGATTATTTAACCGATTTGGAAGGGATCATCTGGATCTTGAGGAAGCCGCGTTGATAAAACGCAACACCCCCCTCCGCACTACTGGCTCGTATTTCTCACCGTAATCCACGAGCCGTGCGGCGGCCGCCTAATCCCTTGCTCCGACGGCATTACGCTGCACTTTGGCAATATTTTGCAGATTGAGGTAATCGATCGTGATGTTCAAAGCCTCATTGAGGTAGTAATCTCGCTCGATCGCGCCGTTGTTCAACTCGCTATGCTTTTCGATGGCCTTTTCCTCTTCCTTGTCGGCGTTAAGCTCGGCTCGCTCTTTGACGAACTTCTCCTCGTTGAGCGTCACCGTCTTCTTGGCCTTTTGATCTTTGTAGCGAGCGATATTCCGGACTACTTTCTGAAAATCCTTCGACGACTGCACGCGTGGTTCGGACAACTGGCGCAGTTGTTTGCAAATGGCCGGATTGACGTAATCGAAGTGCTTGTATTGCAACGGATCAACCTGATCGAAGGCCACGGGGTAATCCAAATCGGCCTCGCCGACATCGAGATTCGTGGTGATCGAGGGCAGTTCGATATCCGACAATACCCCGCGTTTTTGCGTGCTGTCGCCGTTGGGACGATAAAACTGTTGCATCGTGATTTTCAATGCGCCCATCGAAGGAGCGTTGGGGATTCGGAACAATTGCTGCCCCAGGTCCATCAAGCTTTGGACCGTCCCCTTGCCGTGGGTCGAATAATCGCCGACAATCAGCCCGCGATGATAATCCTGGATAGCACCGGCCAGAATTTCGCTGGCGCTGGCGCTGAACTTGCTGATCAGGACCACCAGAGGGCCCGACCACGTCATGCTCGAATCCGTGTCGTCCAACGGCTGTACATGGCCGTCGGCGTCTTTCACCTGAACCACCGGGCCATCGTTGATAAATAAGCCGGTCAGGCTGATGGCTTCATTCAAAGCGCCGCCGCCGTTGCGACGCAGGTCGAGAACCACGGCGTCCACGTTTTTCCGGTTAAAATCGGCCAAAATTTTACGCACATCGCTGGTCGTGCTCTTAAAGTCGGCCATGCCGCGGCGGTCGCCCGCCATATCGCGATAAAAACTCGGCAAATCAATCACGCCAATGCGGTAGGGTGTTCCGTCGGGCTTGCGGCCGGCATCGAAAACCTCGCCTTTCGCTTCGCTGTCTTTCAGTTCGATCTTTTCGCGGACAAGCTTGTAAATCTTTCGGGCAGAAGAGCCGGCGGGAATCACTTCCAGGCGGATCGTCGTGCCTTTCTTGCCGCGAATCAACTTCACGACATCGTTCAGCTTCATATCGACGACATCTTCGATCGGCCCTTGATCACCCTGGCCGACGCCGACGATCTTGTCCTCGGGTTTGATCTTATTGGCTTTGTCGGCCTTGTCGGCAGCGCCGCCGGGGATGATTTTCTTGACGACGGTATAACCGTCCTCGCTCATCAGCGATGCGCCGATGCCTTCCAGCTCCAGACTCATGGCGATGTCAAAATTCTTTTGCGTATCGGGCGACATGTAGCTGGTATGCGGATCCATCGACATCGTGAAGGAATTCAGATACATCTCCAGCAACTCTTCGGCGTCGGTCTGGTGCATCCGCTTGGCAAAACTATGGTAGCGCCGCGAGAGTTTTTCGCGAGCCTCCTTCGCCTCTTCCGCTTCCGTCTTCGGCGCTTCGAGCTTGGGGGCTTCCTCGTCGGGCTTGATCTCATTCTTGTTCTTCGCCTCTTCTTTATCTTCCTTGGCGGCGACCTTTAAGACGAGCAAATCATACTTGATCCGCTTACGCCAGCGGTCGCGGGCTTCGGCGGGAGTGCGAGGATATTGAGCCGCGTCGCGGTCGATTACCATCTGCTCGTCGGCCGTAAAATCGTGCGGCTCGGCCAACAGTTCATCCACCGTCCGAACACGTTCGTCGATACGCGCCAAAAAAGTGCGAAACACTTTATAGGCGAACGTAATATCTCCCTTACGGGCGGCGTCGCACAGTTCGTCGCGGTGTTTCATGAAATCATCCACGTCGGACTGATAAAAATAGACCTTCATCGGGTCCAACGCCTTCAAAAAGGTCGTCAAGCATCGTTCCGAGATTTCCTTATCCAACGGATGACGCGACAGGTGTTGCCGGTTCAGCAATGCCGTGACGGCCAAGGTGATATGCCGATCGCTAGGACCGGGAGCGACCGGATCCGCCCAAGCGGCAGAACATATTCCCGCCAATAATACGGCAACCAACAGGCAACGAGCATGATGCCAACGCACGGCGCAGATAGTCCGACGAGTCATTCAAGAACCTTTTAGAAAGAAGGGATTTGTAAGTGTCGTGAGCTAAAGGCAGGAGCGGTCTCTTGGTTGCTTGCCGTAAAAACGCCCGCCTTGTGTATAGTATCCACACCCGTCGCACGAAACAAGATCGAACTTCTTGAGCCCGATTCGCCAAACGCGGCAATAACACTCCCTCGCGGTAGTCGCTTGTGCCGCGGCGAAAAAACACACGGTTTTGCAACATCGCGCGAGCCTCTTGGCAACGCTCGGCAGTATGGGATGCCATTACATCGGCTAAGCTTTTCCCCGCGAAAACCATTCTCCAACAAAGAAAACATCGACGATTACCTTAAGGAAAGTATCCACAAACCGGCAAAACCTTGCACCGCCAAACCCCTCTTGTGGTTGTTTTACCCATTTTTCCCCAGGAGAAGTCCCCTTGCATCAAACGAGTTGGCCGATATATTAAGAGTTTCGATAAATGCTGGTTACTATCGCTCTAGTGGAGAGTGTCTGGAATGGCTCAAGTATGTCAAGTGTGTGGAAAGAAACCCGTCCTGGGCAACACGGTGACCCATCGTGGTAAAGCGAAATACCTCGGTGGAGTGGGCACCAAGGTGACCGGCATCAGCCGTCGGACATTTAGCCCGAATTTGCAGCGCGTTCACGTAACGACGCCCAACGGCTCGCGGAAAACAATGCGCGTCTGCACCCAATGCATCCGCAGCGGTGCTGTAGTAAAACGGATTCAACGCAATCCCTTCAAATTGCCTGCCAAATAGTCGTGGTTAGTGGCCAGTGGTCCGTGGCCGTGAATGCGTTTTCCTAGGCGTCTAACGGCAGCCATCGGTTTCTGGCTACAGGCCACAAAACACGGGCCGCTCCTATGTCTATCTCGCGCGCGGAAGTCGAAAAGGTCTCGCTGTTGGCTCGGCTTGTGCTTTCGGACGACGAGCTCGACCGAATGACAAGCCAGATGGGCGAGATTCTTGGCTACGTTGATCTCCTTTCCGAGTTGAACACCGACGCCGTCGAGCCGATGGCCCACGCGTTGGATGTCGCGAACGTCATGCGCGAGGATATCGCACAACCAAGCCTAGAGCGTGAAAAGGCACTGGCCAACGCCCCTCATGCGGATGAGGAATGCTATTTGGTGCCGGCCGTCTTGGGAGAGTAGCAGGTGCCATGATCGACCTTACCGCCACGCAACTGGTCAGTAAACTCGCCTCGGGCGAGATTTCTTCCGTCGCTCTCACCAAAGCCTACTTGGACCGCATCGAGCAATACGATAGCGCAGTCCGCGCTTTTTTACGAGTGAACGCCGACACGGCCATAGCCCAAGCCGAAGCGGTCGATAGCCGCCGCAAGGCCGGCAAGCCCCTAGGACGGCTGGCAGGTCTGCCGGTTGCCGTGAAAGACGTGCTTTGCTCCGCGGGCGAGCCGACCACCTGTGCCTCGAAAATTTTAGAGAATTTCCGCCCGCCTTATGACGCAACGGTTGTGGCGAAGTTGAAGGCGGCCGATGCCGTGTTGATCGGCCGGACGAACATGGACGAGTTCGCCATGGGCGGCTCGAACGAAAACTCGGCATTCTTCCCCACGCATAATCCTTGGGATTTATCGCGAATTCCAGGCGGCAGCAGCGGCGGTTCGGCGGCCTGCGTGGCTGCCCGGATGGCTCCCTTGGCTATTGGATCCGATACAGGCGGCTCGATTCGTTCTCCAGCCGGTTTGTGCGGCATATCGGGCATGAAACCGACCTACGGCCGCGTGAGCCGCTTCGGGCTCGTAGCCTTTGCCAGCAGCTTGGATCAGGTGGGCCCATTGGGCCAAACGGCCGAAGATTGTGCTTTGCTTTTGGAAGTCTTAGCCGGACATGACCCCAAAGATTCCACCTCCATTG
>CAZNMP010000314.1:0-4248 GCA_964573875.1 uncultured Planctomycetaceae bacterium
GCCCCAGGCAGTGCCATAAGGTACGATGCGCATGTCGCCTTTGGTCCACGAAAGCTTTTTAACTTCTGCTTGGACTTCTGCTTTGACCTCATCGCGGGTTAAGTATTCCGGCGACGGCGTGCTAGCAATGGCAGCATTGGATTGCGGTGCCGCGACCAAAGCGTTGGAATCAGTCGTTGCATAACCGACGCCGGGTTCTGTTGATGGCGCAACATCGATCTGGGCCGCCAGTAGGGCGGTCAGGGCTACGAGGGTAAACATAGTCAGCTCACAGGGTGTTGCCCCAATTTTGCCAGCGTTCACGAAAAGTTGCCGATGCTGGCTAACCGGAAAAGTTGTCCCATTTTATCGACTTGCCCCCCGTAAAAGATGAGTGAATTACTTGGGAATGGATGACAACAGAGGGTCCCCCCCTCTTGCGGATTGTGCGTCGTCTCAGACTGTCTCTTGCGTTGGACGGCGGAATTGGATACTCTGGGCCGCCCGTTTTTTCGTGTAATGGGTTTTGGGAGGCCGCTCCAAGGTTCATCGAGGATGGAATACGAGGTTCAACGCAGTTCACGGTGTTGTACGGTTTCGGGACGCGAGTTTGCGCCGGGCGAGTCGTATTATTCCGCGCTGGTGGCCGAGGGCGCCTCGCTGAAACGCTACGATTATGCCGTTGAAGCGTGGCAGGGGCCGCCGCCGGAGACCGTAGGATGGTGGAAATCGCAAATTCCCGATCAGACCACGGTGCGCAAACACTGGGCTCCGAACGATGTGATGCTGCATTTTTGGGACGAGCTGGCCGGCCAGCCTGACAAGCAGGACATGCGTTATGTGTTGACGCTTTTGCTGATTCGCCGCCGGGTGTTTCGGCTGGAAGAGGAGAAAGTGGATTCCCAAGGATGCGAGCAAGTGGCCGTCTATTGTCCAAGACGCGAAACGAACTATGAAGTCACCGTCGTCGTACCGGAATCAGCGCGTGTTGAGCAGATTCAGGAAGAACTAGCGGCGTTGTTGCAGTAGCGATAGATACAGAGATTGCATATTTCAGATTTATTGGGTGTGGCAAGTTTTCTTGGCCGTTCCGTCATTCTGAGCGAAGCGAAGAATCTCCGTGATTCCGGCAAGATTCTTCGCTCCGCTCAGAATGACTATTTGCCAAGAAAAACGTAGGGCGGGTCGAGCGAAGCGATGGCCCGCCATTTTGCGAAAAATTCAAGGCTCCAGCCGGGTTTGCCGACCCCGTTGGCAGCGGAACGGTTTCTTGGCAATGTAGATCGCGATCATGTTGCAGGACGGAAGACAAAGAACGAAGGAAGCAAGAATGTTGAAATGCAAAGCCAGCATGGATCGCTCTGCCGTTCGTCCTTCGACGTTCCTTCGTTTGCGGCTACTTGTAGTTTTCCTGGGACTTTTCACCCTTTGTGGGGCAGGTTGTCCCCAGGTGTTGCAGCGTTATACGAATCCGCTGCCGCGCGTGTTGCCGCCTTCGCCAACCTTGGAACAAGTCATCGAGGTGGTCAATCGCAACAGCTCGCAAATTCATTCGTTTTCGTCCGGCCGCGCGTCGATAAGCGGGCCGGGCTTTCCCTCGTTGGGAACAAGCATTGCTTTTGAGCGGCCGGGACGTTTGCGGCTTCGAGCGGGCACAGGCCTGACGGGTACGGAGTTCGATGTCGGCAGCAATGACGAGCTTTTCTGGTTCTGGCTGCGTCGCAACGATCCGCCGGCGATGTACTATTGCCGGCACGATCAGTTTGCATCGAGCCAGGCGAAACAGATGTTGCCGTTCGAGCCGCAATGGCTGGTCGATGCGATGGGGCTTGCGGAGTTCGACCCGGCGCTGCCGCATCAAGGGCCATTCCCCTTGCCGAATGATCGGCTGCAAATTCGCACGATTCGTGAAACGCCGGAAGGACCGGTCACGAAAATCACGATCGTCGATGGATCGCAAGGTTGGATTTTGGAGCAGCAGATTTATGATGCGCGTCGCCGGTTGTTGGCCAGCGCCACGGCCTCGGGCCATCGCCGCGATCCCTTGAGCAATCTGGTCATGCCGGGGGCGGTCAGCATCAACTGTCCGGCGGCGCAGTTTTCGATGCGCATTGACTTGGGCAGCGTGGAAATCAACCGTCTATCGGGCGATCCAGCGGCGTTGTGGTCGATGCCGAACTATCCCGGCGCGCCGTTGGTGAATTTGGCCGACCCGAATTTGCAGCCCCGCGCAACGCTGACCTCCGCCCCCAGTTCGTCCCAGCGTCCGCAACAGCCGGCCAACTGGCGTCGTCCGTCGCGGTAAAAGGGAATTTATCCCAACAGCATCAGCACTGCGCCGCCGATCATGGGCACGGCGAATAGGACGACGATTCGGAGGAATAGCTGCCGCCCGCCAAGCAAGCCGGCAATAGCGGCCTTCGACACGAGATTGGCCATGGCCGCCACGACGATCAGCCGCCAGCCATCGACGGCCACCGAAGGAACCGTGAGCGACATCCGCGCGGTCGAGAGCGTGATAGCGTCCATTTCGGTCAGGCCCGAGAGAAACGATACGGCGTAGAGTCCTTGGCCGTCGCCGTATTGTTTGGCCAAGGCCAGGGCCATCAGCACGGCGGCATACATGACGCCGAATACGATGGCCGACTTGAGCTGCGTGGGGTTCGTCTGCTGGGGCATGTGGGCTGGTTGCCGCCGCACACGAAACCAAAGCACCATCGCTGGCACCAGTGTTAGGATCATAAGGATCGCCACCGGCAGAATCACGGTTTGCAGGAAATCGGAGGAGACGACCGTAACGGCCAACAAAACACGCAAGTACATCACCGTCGATGCGATCATGATGACAATAGCGGCGGTGCGTGCAGCACCGGGATCGGTTCGGGCATCGCGGGCGTAGCTGACCGTCGTGGCCGTGCTCGAAATGGCTCCGCCGAGAACTCCGCCGAGCAGGATGCCGGCATCGCGTCCGAAAAACTTGTAGATGATGTAACCGCCGAGGCTGAGTCCGACGATCAATACCACCATGAGCCACGTCTCGAACGGATTGAGCACGTCGAGCGGTCCTGGCGGCTGGCCGATGACTGGGCTGCGAAGTTCGAGTATATTCCTCGGGCCGTAGTTTTGGTTTGGCAATACCGGCAAGATGATGCAGGTAATCAGGACGAACTGCATGATGGCCCTGAGATCTTCATCGCCGAGTTTTTTGGCGATGCCGTGCAACTCGGGCTTGAATTGCAGAAGGACGGCCACTCCGCCGCCCGTGGCAACGGCGACTGACGTGGGGCCAATCACGGTCAATGCGCCGACGATGTACATCAACAGCATGGCGACGTCGGTGGTAGTGCCTGGTGCAATATCGGACCGAGGTCGCAGCAGATGCCCCACGACCGTAATTGCCGCAATAGCCAGCAGCCCGGCGGCCAAAATCCAGCTATCTTGGTAATGGTCGGCCAGGATGGCGGCAAGGCTTCCGAGGACGGTAATCAGCGGGAAAGTGCGCAGGCCGGCCATCCCGCTGGCGGCGTGTTCTCGTTGCAGGCCGACTAAAAGCCCCAGCAATAGGGCGATTCCAAGTTGTTGAAAAAGTGGTTCCATGAGACAATTCTAGCACCAACCGGGAGAGGGATTTGCGGTCACCACCCGATGGCGTTAGAATAATGGGAATTGCAGCGTATTTTTATTTGAGCGTCGTGCGATCTGAAATTCCCTCGATCCCAAGCCCCCGGTTTTGGGCCGCCGTGGCAAGCTTGGTGGATTCTTAATTAAGACTTAAGAATTGGAATGTTCAAATTTTGTAAGATGCTCTGAAAAAAAAGGGCACCACGGAAACGCTGCGTTCACGCAAGATACGATTAGAACGGTTGGCATGGCGAAGCAAATGAAGCGTTCTTCGATGGAAAACGAATCGTCGGCAATACCGACGACCGTAGTTCGGAAGCCCAAAAAACGGAAGTTCTCCTGGGTGTCCCTTCTCGCGGCCCTCGTGGCGCTAGGTTACTTGGCCGGCGTGTACTTTCTCTTTGGGCCCATGCAACCCATGGTCAAGCAGCGATTGTTGGGCCTGGGGTGTGCATTTGTGTTTTTCGCAGCCTATTGGTTGATAACACGTAGGAAAGGCGCTTCGGACGAATACATCCACCGCGCGCAATTCGCGCAGCGATCGGATTTCGGCAAGCAGCAACTGCAAGCGTGGAAAGCCAAACAGCCGCGCATCGTGAAAATTCCCGGGGTTGGCGAAGTGAGTGTACGACTCATCGTCGGGTTGGT
>CAZNMP010000315.1:0-4241 GCA_964573875.1 uncultured Planctomycetaceae bacterium
ATCAAAGAGCTTTTGAGAATTCTTATACCCGATTTCCATATAGTCGATGCCGGCTGCCACGCAGGTCTCGTAGACGGCCTTCACGAATCCATCTTCAAACATGTGATCGTTGATCAAACCGCCGTCGCGGATGGTGCAATCCAAAACTTTCAGATGGGGACGATAGGTAATCCATGGCGCCGTCACGAAAACATCTCCTTTTCAAGAAAAGTTCCACTAGGGGAACTAGCAACTCTACCACCCCAATATAGCATAACTAGCCGGTCCCGTATTCGAGTGGAGTTCGAAAACCCTGGAAAATGTCGTTCAGGTACAAAAATATGCCGGATCCGGCCAAGCATCAAAAATCAGCTAGCTTTACAATAGTAGCCTAGACGTTGTCGCCCTCCCCCCCTCCCTCAGGAGATACCCCACGATGAATCCCCCCCCTTCCAACGTCTCGCGAAGAAGCTTTTTGACAACCGCGGCCAAGGCCGGAGCAGCCGTGGCAGCCCCCATGTTTATCGCCGGCCCAACCTTGGGCAAAGACGGCGGCGTGGCTGCCAACGAGCGAATCACCCTCGCGGCCATCGGCATCGGCGGGCGTGGCGGTTATGTGCTGGGCTGCTTTATGAACGAGCCGGTCGTCCAGTTTTTGGCGATCGCCGATATCCGTAAGGATCGGCGTGAGGATGTCAAGAAGCGGACGGAAGCAAAATACGGGCCCGGCGTGGCCATGTATCGCGATTTTCGAGAAATGTTACCCCGCGAGGATATCGACGCTGTTTTGATCGCCACCGGCGACCGTTGGCATACGATGGCCTCGATCTATGCCGCTAAGGCCGGAAAAGATATTTATTGTGAGAAACCCTGCTCAATGACGATTGCCGAAAGCGTGGCCTTGGCCGACACCATGCGGCATTACGGCCGCATTTATCAAGCCGGCACGCAGCGGCGCAGTTGCACGAACTGTCAGTTTGCCGCCGAATTGTGCCATGGCGGAAAACTCGGCAAGGTGAAGACGATCCACGCCAATACGCTGCACCCTGCCACGGTCCATGATTGGTTGCCTGCTCAGCCTGAGCCGTCCAAGGATGAGATTGATTGGGATCTGTGGCTTGGCCCTAATCCTTGGCGTCCGTACAACCGCAGCTACGTCGACGGCGGTTGGCGCGGCTTTTTTGATTTCCACGGCGGCGGCATTTTGGAGTGGGGCGCCCATACGGTCGATCTCTGCAACTGGGCCGGCACGAACGACGCTAAGTTGCCGACCGTCTACGAGCCGTTGGGCATGGGCGCCGTGCCTCCCAAGGAATGGTGCGGCGGCAACGAAGCCGGTTGCATCGCCACGTATGACGACGGTTTGAAGTTGGTCATGCGTTCGGCCGGTTGGATGGGCTTGGGCACCTGTAGCGTTCGCTATGAAGGCGAAGACGGCTGGGTTGAAACCGGCGACAGCGGCCGGTTGGAAATGTCGCTCGGATCATCGCATTCCGAGAAACGCCAGTTCGACGGCGCCGGCGCTGCCGACAACCACGTGAAAAACCTCTTGGAATGCATTAAAACGCGCAAACCTACACGTTCCAATGCCGAGGTGGTTGCCCGCAGCCACATTATTTGCCATGCTGCTTATATCGCATGGCAGCTTGGACGCACGCTGCAACTCGATCCGGTGAAGAACGAGTTCATCGGCGACGACGAAGCCAATCGGATGCGTTCGCGCGCTCTTCGCGAACCGTGGCGCATCTAAAAAATCACACTACGCAATTCCCGTTTTCTTAGCATCGAAGGAGAACAACGATGTCTCATAAAAGTTCGACCGTCACCCGGCGAGGATTTCTCGCTGCCACGGCGAAAACCGGCGCGGTACTGGCGGCGCCTCTGTTCGTTCCCGGTTCGGTTTTGGGCAAGGACGGCGGCGTGGCCGCCAATGAGCGGATCACGCTGGCCGGTATCGGCATCAACAATCGCGGCAGCGAGGATTTGGGCTGCTTCATGAACGAGCCCGTCGTGCAATTTCTCGCGATCGCTGATGTTCGTAAAGATCGCCGCGAGGCCGTCCGGCAGCGAACCGAGGCGAAGTACGGCCCCGGCGTGGCCATGTATCGCGACTTCCGCGAAATGTTGCCCCGCGAGGACATCGACGCCGTATTGATCGCCACCGGTGACCGCTGGCACGCGATGGCCTCGATTTACGCCGCCAAAGCCGGCAAAGACATCTACTGCGAAAAACCCTGCTCGATGACCATCGCCGAGAGCGAAGCTTTGGCCGATACGATGCGTCATTACGGGCGAATTTACCAGGCCGGCACGCAGCGGCGCAGCATCGCCAACTTCATTTTTGCGGCCGATCTTTGTCATAGCGGCAAGCTTGGCAAACTGACGGCCGTTCATGCCAATACGCTGCACCCGGCCGTCAGTCACGATTGGCTGCCGGCCCAGCCCGAACCGGGCAAAGACGACATCGACTGGGATCTTTGGCTTGGCCCATGCCCCTGGCGTCCGTACAACCGCGCCTACATCGACGGCGGCTGGCACGGCTGTTTCGATTTCCACGGCGGCGGCATTTTGGAATGGGGTTCGCACACTGTCGATCTATGCAACTGGGCCGGCACGAACGACAAAAAATTGCCGATCCTCTATGAACCGGCCGGGATGGGCGCCAACGCTCCCAAGGAATGGAACGGCGGCAACGAAGCTGGTTGCATCGCCACGTATGACGACGGCCTGAAGCTGGTCATGCGTTCCGCCGGTTGGATGGGCCTGGGCACCTGCGGCGTTCGCTACGAAGGCGAGGACGGCTGGGTCGAAACCGCCGACAGCGGACGGCTCGAGTTCTCCTCCGGAAAACTCCGCGCCGAGCAGCAGCAGTTCAAGGAAGCAGGCACTTCGCCTGTCAGTCACGTTAAGAATTTCCTTGAAAGCATCAAGACTCGTAAGCCGGCCCACTCGAATGCCGAGGTGGTCGCTCGCAGCCACGTGATTTGCCATGCGGCGTATATCGCGTGGCAGCTTGGCCGCCCGTTGGAATTTGACCCCGTCAAGGTCGAATTCAAGAACGACGACGAGGCCAATCGGATGCGTTCGCGGGCGCTTCGCGATCCGTGGAGGATTTAGAATCGCACCCGAGGTGCAATACCCATCTTTTGAACCTTGAACATTAGATTTTGAACCTTAACTAAGAGGATATCTCATGCGTACCGTTTTCCATTGTTTGTATGCGGCGGTCTTCGCCCTAGCGATTGGTTTGGCGGCGGCTAACGCCCAAACCAATTCGAAAGAAATCATGGCTCTTTCGCCGGAGAAACTGGTCGAGATTCTGAAGAATCCCGGCGCTCCGATCTTCGACAAGGCCAAGGCCTGTCAACGGCTGGCCGTTGTGGGCACGAAAGACGCCATCCCCGCGTTGGCCGCTTTATTGCCCGACGAGAAACTGAATCTATACGCCCGATTCGGCCTGGAAGGCATTCTGGACCCGGCCGTGGATGCCGCATTTCGTGATGCCGCCGGCAAGTTGCAAGGCCGCCAGTTGGTCGGTGTGATCGATTCGATCGGTCAACGAAAAGACGCACAGGCCGTCGGCTTGCTGAAAGCCCAGTTGGTCAACGGCGATGCCGCAGTCGCTTCGGCCGCCGCAGGCGCGTTGGGACGCATCGGCACTGTCGAGGCCGCCGGCGTTTTGCAAGAAGCATTGGCCAAGAATTCGGCGGTCAAGAATTGGATCGCCGACGGTTGCATCGCCTGCGCTGATGGCTTGTTTGCCGCGGGCAAAAAGGCCGAAGCCGTTACTCTGTATAACGCGGTCAGCAATGCCGCTGTGCCGAAGAACCTGAAAGTCGCGGCTTTGGCCGGAATTTTCCAGGTCCAGCAAGGTGCGGCCAAGGATCTGCTGTTGGCGCAAATCCGCAATGCCGACAAGGTCTTCTTCAAGGCCGGATTGGCCGCGGCCCGAACGATGCCGGGCGCCGACGTTACGGCCGCCTTGGCCGCCGAGTTGGACAAGCTTCCGCCCGAGCGCCAAGCATTGCTGCTTTTAGCCCTGGGCGATCGGAAGGAACCGGCCCCGATGCCTGTGGTCTTGGCCGCCAGCAAAAGCGATTCGCCCGCCGTGCGTGAAGCGGCGATTCGCCTATTGGCCAAGCATGGCGACGCTTCGGCCGCCGCAATCCTTTTAGATGCCTCGCTGGGTGACGCCGAAGTTGCACAGACGGCCAAAGAGGGACTGAAAACGCTGCCCGGCGCTGAAGTCGATGCCGCCGTGG
>CAZNMP010000316.1:0-4234 GCA_964573875.1 uncultured Planctomycetaceae bacterium
GGCGGCTGATGCCGAGTTTTTTGGCGGCGTGCGTGCGGTTGCCGCCGCATTCTTCGAGCGTGGCAAGGATGGTTGCCCGCTCTACCTGCGAGAGCCGGCCCGAGGGAACGTTGTTTTCGGTTGGCGCGGCGGTCAAGGCGGCGATCTTGGGGGGAAGATGTTCGGGCATAATCACATCGCCACGGCAAAGCAGACACGCCCTTTGTATGGCGTTGCGCAGTTCGCGGACGTTGCCCGGCCAGCGGTGGGCCAAAAGACACTGCGTTGCTTGCGGCGAGAGGCGCACCGGGCCGCCGGAAAATTCGCCGGCAAACTTCGAGGCCAGCGGCAGCAAGTCGTCAGAGCGTTCGGCCAAAGGCGGCACGATCAACTCGACGACGTTGATGCGATAATAGAGATCGTCGCGGAATGTTCCGGCCCGAACGGCCTCGGCCAGATCGCGATTCGTGGCAGCCACCAATCGCGTATCGACTTTAATAGGCGCATCGCTGCCGACAGGCGTAATCTGGCCCGATTCCAATGCCCGCAACAGCTTGGGCTGTAAGTGCAAGGGCAATTCGCCGATCTCGTCGAGAAAGAGCGTGCCGCCGTGAGCAGCGCGGAAAAAGCCTTGCCGCACCGCGTCGGCGCCGGTGAATGCGCCTTTGGTGTGGCCGAACAGTTCGCTTTCGATCAGCGACTCGGGCAGACCGGCGCAGTTGGCGGCCACCATCGGGCCCGAGGATCTCGAACTCCAGCGGTGGATCAACTGGGCGATCATTTCCTTCCCCGCTCCGCTTTCACCGAGAATCAGCACCGGAGCGTTCGAGGGAGCGACCACGGCCGCCGTTTCCACGACGCGACGCATGGAGGCACTTTCGCAAATAAAACCGGGCGGCAGATCGGGCAGTGTTTTTCCGGACGGCTGTTTCTCCAAGGCCGGTCCGAGAGCGTCGGTGATCGCCACTTCCAATTCGTCGAGATCGAGCGGCTTCAGCAGGTAATCGTCCGCGCCGCTTTTAATGGCCTCGACCGCTTGACGCAGATGTCCATGCGCGGTGATGAGCAGGACGGGCAGATTGGTTGCGATTTTTCGGATTTCGCCCAAGGCAGTGATGCCGTCCATGCCGGGCAAACGCACGTCGAGCAACACCATGTCGGGCAGGGAGCGGCGCAGTTTGTCGAGAGCCGCTTCCGCCGAGTCGGCTTCCGCCGTAAGAAAACCTAGCGAGCCGACGAAATCGCCTAGCAATCGGCGTTGCGAGGCATCGTCATCGACGATCAGAATGGTGCGTTGTGTATCGGCCATTGTGTTATGAGCTATCCGTGGTCAGCAACCGCTATCAGTATTTTGTTGGTCCGCTCGCCGACAACCGTTCGATAATCCGAATTTCCAATAATTATTGATTACTATTTGATGTCTATCCAGAAAATCGACCCTCCGCCGGGACGCGGGGCGTATCCTACTTCCCAGCCGTGGGCCGTTGCAATGCGTCGAACGATGGCCAAACCCAAGCCGGTGCCGTCGGAACGTGTCGTGTGGTAGGGGGTAAAGAGCAGATCGACGGCTTGGGGAGGCACACCCGGTCCGTGATCGGCTACTTCAATACGCAAAACGCCGTTGGGGTTCGATTTGGCGGCGATTTCCACCGAAGAACCGTCGGATGAAAATTGAATGGCGTTTTGGAACAAATTAAAGAGCGCCTGCCGCAATAATTCTCGGTCGGCTTGAATCGTTTGATGGAATGTCGATGGCAGGGGCTGGAATGTCAAATGCTTGGCATTCAAGTCGGGTTCGAGCAAGGCCGCCAATTCGGAAACGACCTCGCTGGGATTAACGGCGCCTTTTTTCGGCTCGCAGGGTCGAGCAAATGCGAGAAACTGATTGATTCGAGCCGTTACGCGGTCGCATTCCTCGATGACGGTTTGCGCATGCTGCCGCTGCTGCGGACTTTCGGGAAGCGACTGGGCGAGCCGTTGCGTCCAGCCGCGAATCAGGCCGAGTGGATTGCGCGTTTCATGTGCTAAACCGGCGGCGGCTTGACTGAGCTCGCGCAAATGGCGAGTTTCGATTTCCAAAAGCCGCGCTCGACCGTGAGCTTCGGCCAGCCGCATCGTCGCACGCCACGCCAGCACGACGCTCAGAATGACCAGGCCGCCGGCTCCGACGACAAAAATTCGCAACCAGGCATAATGAGAAATTTGTTGGTCCGACCGCGTTCGATCCAGCAACAAAACGGCATAAATACGCCCCACGAGCGGCGGTTTGAAATACTCAGGCAGTTTGTTGAGTTGCCAGTTCATTCCACCGCGTTGCCAACCGGGGCCGAGTCCTCGCCCCGCGCGGCGGCCGTTCGATGTTTCCGTATTGGATTTTTGGGATTTCGACGGCAAATTGCCGGTATCAGCAGAGGATGTTGAGGACTTTTTTGCTGCTTCCACTGTAGTTGATGGGGTCGAAGGGCGTGAGATGTCCTTTCCCTTGGAAATTTCCTTGGCTTCCTCGGGTTTCTCGTCGTTGGGGCCCATCTCGTCCGGGCGAAAGTCCGGCCTGCGCCCCCGAAAATCTGTGCTGCCCGCGGGATCTGGAGGTCTGGTGTTATCGAGTGGCCCCATAGCGCCCGGCGGTCCGCCACTGCCCGGCGGGCCCATCGAGCCGGGCGGTCCCATGCCGGGGATCGGCATATCGGGTGTGATTTGGAATGCCACGGCATAGCGAAAACCGGCGTCTTCCCAAAATTGGCCGGGTTGAATCGCCGAGGTGAGATTCAGCAAGGAAGCTGTTCCGGCCGACAGCGAGAGGCGTTTATCCGAGGATTCGACGGCAACGGCCAAGACATCTTGGGATTTGCCTAGCTCGTCGAGCAATCCTTGAAGCTGTTCTTCGATGAAGTGTCCGAGACGGCGATGGGATTGAACGCCGCCGACCAAAGCGTTCATGATCGATTCGGCTTGGCGACGCACACTGTCTCGGGCGACTTCACACTCGACGCAATATTCCTGCCACTGCCAAGCGGCCAACAAAGCCCAAGCCAGCACAAGTGCCGCTATGGTGACCCCTCGCTGCCAATGCGTGGTTGCATTATCTCGCATAGGGGCATTCTCGCACAATCAGAAACGGCGTCAACACGAAAACCGACTTCTCACTTGCATACCAACTACTGTGGTCCTAGACAGCCAATGGAACCGAAGCTCAGGCACCAACCTTCGGTCGATGCCCGAGACTCTTGGCATTGCGTAGCTGAGGCCTAATCGCAATCATCAATACTTTCTCTAGTATACGATACCCCTTGCAGGTCTACTAGGAATACAGTCCCGTGGCGTTAAAAATGACCTCGCGGCGGGGGGGTGTTGTTCCAACACTACTAACCCGATAGATGAGTCGCGCACGTTTGGAGCAAACCATAACCGGGCATTGCAACCCGAATTATTGGAGCGCGGGGCTAGGACGACGGCTCGTTTTGGGATTTGTGGATTCCGGCTGCACTGGCATCTTCCACTCGGATCGCTCTTGCGGCGCGGTGATCGAAGTGTGGGCGGGATCAGGCGATGGCGCGGGAATTTCTTCGTGACGCTCCGTACCCGGCGGAAGCGGCGCGGTGGGTCTTGGCTGCCGATTTTGCGGCGACATTTTCCAACCGCCGCCTAAGGCGCGATAGACCTGGATTAAACCAAGGGCGATATCGCCGTGCGCCCTGGCTTGCAAATCTTGTTGTTGAACAAGGTTTTGTTCGATCAAGGCGACGCGGTTGAAATCGGATGTGCCGACGCGGTATTCCTTGAAGACGATATCCACGGCCTTCTGATTGTTGGAAACGCTTTGATCGAGCAATTGGGCTCGTTCTTGGGATCGGAGGAAAGAAACCAACCCGTCTTCTACTTCCGCGTTGGCTTTCAGAACCGTGTTTTGATAAACAGCCACGAGGGCCCAGAATTTCGCATCTTGAGCGCGCATGTTGTTGCGAATGCGACCGTAATTCAAGATACTCCACTGAAATTGCGGACCGACGGTGCTGTTGAGGGCTGGTGCCGTAAACAGGTCGGGGAAACTATTCGACTGATAGCCGAGCGAACCGTTGATCGAAAATATGGGATAGAGCTGCGCTTCGGCGATGCCGATTTGCTGTCCCTGCGAGGCGGCTTGGAGTTCCGCGCGGCGAACGTCGGGGCGACGTCGCAATAACTCGGCCGGAATTCCGATGACCACCGTACTCGGAGCCGACGGAATCGGGCCAGGGCCGAACTCTTCTTCGAT
>CAZNMP010000317.1:0-4194 GCA_964573875.1 uncultured Planctomycetaceae bacterium
GGCGAAACCGCTCGGCTGCCTGGGCCACCTGCTCGGCGAACTGGGGATTGGAAGTCTCGATAATAAAGTTCGCCGTGCGACGCTGCGCACCCATCGAGACCAACAACACGGCCGCCAGCAAGGCAGCTTGTCGGATGCGAGCTTCCATGCTCTTCCTCGCTTCTTGGTTCGATAAGGCCGGCGTGTAGGCCACATCCGTGTGGCGCGTACGCAACGCCGGGATGGATCCCAGGATGCGGATAACTTACATCGCTGCAATAAAATAGCCAAGGGCAATTTTTTCCGCTAATGCCCTATTTGCTAGCAACGATAGCGTTTGCACTGCCGAGGCCCGTAGTCGCCGAATTTTTCACATGGTTGCAACCGCCTGTTTTCACTGCTTCTGCTGCGAAAACAGCCAATCCGCCACACTCGAATCGCTATAGGCCCAGACCCAACATACATGGCCTGCCAGCGGGTAAGTGGTGACTTTGGGCGAACCGCCTGCCGCTTTGATGGCGTCGATCATCGACAGCGTTCGGCTGGCCGGCACAATCACATCCAGGTTGCCGTGAAAGGCCCATATCGGCAGATTTTTCAGACGCGGCGCTTGGGTTACGTCGCCGCCGCCGCAGACGGGAATCGCCGCGGCAAATCGGTCCGGCCAACGCTGGATGGCGTCCCAAACCCCGAATCCACCCATCGAAAGGCCGGTAATATAAACCCGCCGTTTGTCCACCGGCAATTCATTCGCCAAACTGTCGGTCAGCTCCATCGCCATCACCAACGGCGCGTAGGGCTTTTCGGGCATTTTGTGCGTCGTCAATGTCCAATCGAAGTCGGCCCATCGGGCGTTGCCGGGACACTGCGGTGCAACGATAAAACAGGGATGCTTGCGGCGGATTTCTTGCTTGGCAAGTTCATTCGCGCCGTTGGCAAGCTGCTTCCGGTTGTCGGTCCCGCGTTCGCCTACCCCGTGCAAAAACAACATGAGCGGATAGGCTTGTCCCGGCTCGATCTTCTCCGGTTTCAGCAAACGATAAGGCATCGTCTGGCCCGCAGCATTCTTAAAAACCGCGGGCACATAGAGATCCTGCCACGAATCGGCACGAACAACGACCGACGCACACGAAAAAACGCAAATACCAAGCGGCACTATCAACCAATGGAATCGCATAGCGCTCGATTCACCTTCTTCCTATTTTTTCTTCTGCTGAAATAGCCAAGCCAACACTGCAGGATTGCTGTAAGTGCGCGTCCAGGAATTGTGATCGACGCCCGGATACAGCGAAAGCGTTGCCGATCCGCCCGCCTTTGCGATAGCTTCCATCATGTCGGTTGTACGGCGCGGCATTCCCACGCTGTCCTTATCGCCGTGAAATGCCCAAATCGGCATGTCTTTCAGCTTAGACGCTTGGGCCGTGTCGCCGCCGCCGCAAATGGGTATCGCGGCCGCAAACAAGTCGGGCCGACGCTGAATCGCGTCCCATGTGCCGAAGCCGCCCATCGAAATGCCCGTGATATAAATCCGGCTCTTATCGACCGGCAACTCCGTGGCCAGTTTCTCAACCAAATCCAACGCCGCTTTCAATGCAACCGACGGTTTTTCGGGCATGGTATGTGACGGCAAGTTCCAATCCACTTCGACCCAGCGGCGCTCGTTCGGACACTGGGGCGCGACGACAAAACAGGGATATTTCTGACGGTTGTTTGGCTTGGCAAATTCGCCGCAGCCGTGAACCAGTTGCTTGTCGTTATCGGTTCCTCGTTCGCCCGCGCCATGTAAGAACAACACCAGCGGATAGGTCTTGCCCTTAGCGATCTTTTTCGGGCTCAGCATCCGATACGGCAGCTTAAAACCGTCTTCGGTCTTGTAGGTGTTGAACTTGTAGGCCTCGGGCCCGTCAACGGCCGACGCGGTGGGAAGAAATGTAAAGGCACTCATGCTTAAGGAAAACATCATAAAGAAGGCTCGACGCATGGCGGTGAATAACCTTGTCGTCTAGGAGTGGAATGGGATTGGATGGCTTACGCGACAAACGTCCTACAGATTAGCATACGAACAGGTTTTCCGTTTGCCAAGAGCAGTCCATCCATAAAGGGGGGGGATTGCTTCCGATGCTGGATTCCAGACATAGGACGAGACGTTCAGGGCGGGACGAAGAGCGAGACGTAGGTCGGGTCGAGCGCAGCGATGGCCCGCCAAAAACAACCCCAATCGTCATCCACCGAAACCTTACAGCCCCACGATGCTGAATCCGCTGTCCACATGAACGGTTTCGCCCGTCACGCCGCTCGAAAGATCGCTGAGCAGATAAAGCCCTGTGCCGCCGATGTCATGGGCATCGATATTGCGACCCAGCGGTGATTTATGCTCGACGTGTTCGTGGAATTTGTCGAAATCGGCGATGCCCGCCGCGCTTAATGTGCGCATCGGGCCCGCGCTGATGCAGTTGACACGAATTTTTTGACGCCCCAGATCCCATGCAAGATAACGCACGCTATGCTCGAGCGCCGCCTTGCAAACGCCCATCACATTGTAGCCCGGCATCACTTTTTCGCCGCCGAAATAGCTCAACGTGATGACCGTTCCGCCGTCGGTCATCAACGGCGCTGCCGCCCGGCAGGATGCAACAAGGCTATAAACACTGATGTCCATCGCCAAGTGCCAGCCCTCGCGGCTCATCGCGACATAAGGACTGTTCAATTCTTTCGGCGGTGCGAATGCAATCGAATGCACCAGAAAATCGAGCCGGCCGTATGTGTCGCGAATAGCCTCGAACAGCCCGACGATGTCCTCGTCCTTCTGAACGTCGCACGGCAGCACAACTTTCGGCCCATGCGGATCGACAAGCTGGCGAACGCGATGTTCATGCGACGGACCGGGCAAATGCGTAAACGCCAGCTCCGCCCCTTCGCGATAAAGAGCCTCGCTAATGGCCCAAGCGATGCTTCGCTCGTTCGCCACGCCCATTACCAAACCGATTTTGCCGGAGAACATACCCATTATTAATCAATTGGGTTGATGGTGTGTAACAAGTTCTTTTTCCATGACTTGTCGACATTTGTCATAAAGCGTTTCCGGGGCAACATCCGCGCCATTTGGCCAGGCGATTGAGCCGCCCTCAATGCGTGCTTTCTGAAAATAATCCAAGTTTCGCAGGGGGGTGAATATCGGCCCGCTATCAAGATACTCCGAGAAGTCGATGATGGCGTTGGTATCATCGTCGAACACAATGCGGTAGGCGTAGCCAGAAATGTATTCAAGGGAGATTACGTCATTTAGATTCCACATGACACACCTCAATCCAGCGGGACGATTTCGTTGAGCTCTCTTCCAGTCCTCGCAAGCTCCCAATCCACGCGAAGTTCATCGACATGAAGATCGATCCATTCTCGCACGAGCCGCACGGCAGTTCGCGACTTCAGACCGCCATGTGTAATATTCCCAGTGAGGTCGAATACGGCCTAGCTGCCTTGAAACTCCACATGGATATGCGGAGGATTATGTTCATTAAAGAACATGCGTACGATGATACCAAAGAACCTGCTGATTTCGGGCACGGCATGGTTCCTTACACTCGGTCAATTGTAGGGAGCAACATTGCAAAAGACAATGATTACCCTGCAACAGACGATTGCCTGCCATTTGGTAATTGTCGCCAAGCCAAACAACTTACACTGCCCGACTGTAAAAAAAAGCAAAGGCAGCGATTTACCCCGCCGCGGGCACCGGACCGGCCAGCAGAGCATATTCTTCGGTTGCCGTGGCATCGCCGGCGAGGATCACGTCGATGTTCGCGCGGAGGATCGGCAGATCGCGCTCGATGAATCGCCGTGCAACGCGCTTTTTGCGGTCGTTTTTCGCACCTTGACCCAACAGCAAGTGGCCGATGACGATTGTCATGGCCGAATCCACCAGCCGGCGGCCGGAAAGGTCCAGATACGACGAACCTTTCGCTTTGACGAACGCCACGGCTTCATTTACGCGATGCCGTGCTTCGATCAATTTTTGCTTCAAACCTTCCAACAGCGGATCGTCGTAGGTCTTCTTTTCGTGTTCGTCCGACCATGTGTCGAGCGAGCCGGAAGTGACGCCGCGCACCGCCGCTACGACCTGCAACTGACTGGTGCCTTCGTAGATCGTCGTGATTCGGGCGTCGCGCAGATATCGCTCGGCGGCATAGTCTTTCATATAACCCGAACCGCCCAACA
>CAZNMP010000318.1:0-4185 GCA_964573875.1 uncultured Planctomycetaceae bacterium
CATACTTTTAATATGAAAGAATCAGGTGCAAATAATGATACAAATCCAAATATCTTAAAAAAACTAATCAAATTTCGAATTAAAATACTAAATTATTTGGATTTTTTTAAAAATTAATCAAACTGAAGAAATTAGTTCGGTCTGTCCTTGCAAAACCTTTTATTTCGAAGAAAATTTTTTTATTTATTGCTGTGGGTCGGTGCGGTCCTTTTTAGCGGGTCGCACCATCGGCTCCGTGCCGATTCCTTGTGTTTTCCTCAATTTTGCCTGCCCGGCGATCTCCATCAACTCGCGATGCACATCGAACCATTCGCGCATTCGGTTGAACGACAAGAAGTTTTGCCGGCACGCCTTGCGAAGCTGGTTGTGCGAAAGTTCCGATTTCAGTTTGTGGTAGAAATCCCAAAGCTTCAGATGAGCGATGAAATCCGACTGGTCATCGGCCCGCTGTGCATGGCAGGCGTCGGCGACCTCTTGTTTTTCGAGCGGCCGTTCGCGCGGATCTTGAACCGCCAGCGCCGCGGCAACGACCAGCACCTCGGGCAAGCAGCCCTCCTGGGCAGCCGCTAAAATCATTCGCCCAAAACGCGGATCGACCGGCAGACGGCTCAACTGACGCCCAACCTCGGTGAGTTCGCCTTTTGCGTCAATCGCCCCCAACTCGATAAGCGTGCGGTAGCCGTCGCGCACGGCATCGGGTTTTGGCGGATCGAGAAACGGAAATCGCTCGATCGGGCCAAGCCGCAACGCCTTCGTCTGCAAAATCACGGCTGCCAGATTCGTCCGTTGTATTTCCGGCACGGTATAGCGATCCCGGGCCTCGTAATCCTCTTCGCTGAACAACCGCACGCAAATACCCGGCCCAATGCGTCCGCAGCGGCCCTTGCGCTGGTCGGCCGACGCGCGCGAAACGGCCTCGATCGGAAGCCGCTGCGTCTTGCTGCGCGGCGAGTAGCGGCTGATCCGCGCCGTGCCGGGATCGATCACAAAACGAATCCCCGGTACCGTCAACGACGACTCGGCCACATTCGTGGCAATCACGATGCGGCGTTTCGAGCCCGGTTGAAACACCCGTTGTTGTTCGCGTATGGAAAGTCGGGCATAAAGCGGTAGGATCTCGGTGTCGTTGCCTCCCGGATCGCGCGGCAGCGACCGGCCGCGAAGATTTTTTGCCGTCTCATGAATATCGCGCTCGGTCGGCATGAAGATCAAGATATCGCCGCGATCGATGGTGGACACTTCTTCCACGGCTGCCATCACGGCCTGCTGCAAGTCGGGCTCGTCGCCGTCTTCATCCGCCACCGGCGGCCGCCATCGTACTTCGACCGGGTAGGTGCGCCCCGAAACCTCCACGACCGGCGCAGGTCCGTCGGATGTGGCAAAATGGGCGGCAAACCGCGCGGCGTCGATCGTGGCCGACGTGATAATCAGCTTTAGATCCCGCCGCTTGGGCAGCAAACGTTTCAGATATCCAATCAAGAAATCAATGTTCAGCGACCGCTCGTGCGCTTCGTCCAGAATGATCGTATCGTACTGGTTCAGATATGCATCGCTTTGCGTTTCGGCTAGCAGAATGCCGTCGGTCATCAGTTTGATATAGGTCTGGGGCGAAAGCGACTCGGCAAATCGGACTTTGAAACCCACATCGCGTCCCAAGGGCGAGGCCAGTTCCTCGGCAATCCGCGCGGCAACGCTTCGAGCGGCAATTCGCCGCGGTTGCGTATGGCCGATGAAACCGTCGATCCCGCGGCCCAACTCCAGACAGATTTTCGGTAATTGCGTGGACTTTCCGGAGCCGGTCTCGCCGCAGATGATCACCACTTGGTTATCGCGGATCGCGCGGCCGATCTCCTCGCGTTTGGCGGAAATCGGCAACTCGTCGTCATAGCGAATCGGCGGTATTCCGCGACGCCGCATCTCGCGCAGCTCCACCGATTCGCGAATCGCTGTTGCCAGGCGTTCTAGCCGATCCTCGGGCGGCTTGCCGTCTTTCCCCGGCTTCGAGAAATCGCGCAACTGACAACGAAGACGGTGACGGTCTGCGCGCATGGCACGACCGAGTTCCCGTTCCAGTTGATATTGCGTGGGGACGGACATTCTAACTCACCGCCGATCTATCGCTCCGGCAAAAGTGCGAAAACAGCCTATTATCTCGCATTATCGCAGCGACAACAAGCATGGGGGAAAGAAGGCGGGGCCAATCAATTTTCGATGTAGGGTGGGTCGAGCGTTAGCGAGCCCCACCATGAAACTGATCGGCCCTGTGAACAGCGGCAAGGTAATCACCGCAGTTGGCGATCCAGGCTTACCCCTGCTCTCCGATCTCGAACCCCAGGGCCTCGATCATGCGATAATCTTCCTCGGGCGGGCGGTTCTTCGTGGTCAGATAATCGCCGACGAAAATCGAATTCGCGGGATAAAGGCCCAATGGCTGCAACGGGCCCAGGTGTATCTCGCGACCCGCGGCAATCCGCAACTCGCATTTGGGATTTGCCAGCCGGAACAGGGCCAAGACCTTCAGGCAATAGCGTGGATTGAGCCGCTCGCCGGCGTTTTCCAGCGGCGTGCCGGGAATAGGCTCCAGAAAATTGACCGGCACCGCGTTGACTTCCAACTCGCCAAGCTGCAACGCCATATCGACCACGTCGATATCTTGCTCGCCCATGCCGACGATGCCGCCGGAGCAAATCTCCATGCCGGCTTCGCGAACGGCACGCAGCGTGGCAAGCCGGTCGTCGTAAGTGTGCGTCGTGCAGATTTTCGGATAAAACCGTCGCCCCGTGTTTAGATTATGGTTGATCCGGTCGACGCCGCACGCCTTCAAACGCTGGGCCTGCTCCAAGCTTAGCAAGCCGACCGAGAAACAGACCTTCAAACCATACGAGGCTTTGATCCTCGGCACAACTTGGCTGAGCGTATCCAGCTCTTGATCCGAAGGGGAGCGGCCCGAGATCACCGTGCAGTAGGTTTTCGCCTTGCGCTCGTGCGCCAACCGCGCGCCTTCGAGAACCTGCTCGGCCGTAACCAGCGGGTAGCAAGCGATGTCGGCCTTCGAGACGCACGACTGCGAGCAGTAGCCGCAATTTTCACTGCACAGCCCGCTTTTTGCGTTGAGCAGAAAATTCAAATCCACCCGGCGGCCGAAATAATAATGCCGCACACGGTAGGACGCCACCAAAATGTCGAGCACCTCTTCGTCGGCCGAGCGGAGCACGCTTAACGCTTCCACCGGCGTCAGACGATGGCCGTCCAACACGCTTTCGGCCAATTCACACCAATGGCAGCTCGAAGCGATGATGGTGAACGGTGAACTGTGACATTTTTTAGCCATAAAATCACGCTATCGCATGGGCCTGTTCGTAGGCGGTGATCTTCGGCTCGTGCTCCAATGTGAGCCCGATGTCGTCCAGCCCGTTCATCAAACAATGACGGCGGAAGGCGTCTACGTCGAACTTCAGCGAAAGCCCATAATCATCAGTGATAACTTGTTTTTCGAGATCGACCGTCAGCTTGTAGCCTTTGTGAGCGGCGGCTCGGGCGAACAGATCGTCGACCGTCGCTTCGTCGAACTTGATCGGCAACATGCCGTTCTTAAAACAGTTGTTGAAGAAAATGTCGGCGAAGCTGGGAGCGATCAACACGCGGAAGCCGTAGTCTTCCAGCGCCCAGGGGGCATGTTCGCGGCTCGAACCGCAACCGAAATTGCGCCGGGCCAACAAAACGCTCGCCCCGGCATATTCCGGCCGATTCAACTCGAACTCGGGATTGTCCGATCCGTCATCGAGGAATCGCCAATCGAAAAACAAAAACTGGCCGAAGCCGGTCCGCTCGACTCGCTTCAGAAATTGCTTCGGAATGATCTGATCCGTGTCAACATTCGACCGATCCATCGGAGCGACCAAACCGGTATGTGTTGTGAAAGGACGCATAAATTAGTGGCTAGTGGTTAGTGGATAGTGGTTAGTGGATAGTGGCTAGTGCAGCAGAGCGAATGGTTGGCGTTAAGCGGTAAGCGGTTTCGTTTGAATGCGAACAATAAACCGCAAGCCGTTATTTCAAAAACTCCCATTTTCGGACATCAACAAAATGACCGGCCACGGCGGCGGCAGCGGCCATGGCGGGCGAAACCAAATGGGTGCGGCCGCCCTTGCCTTGCCGTCCCTCGAAATTCCGGTTGCTCGTGGC
>CAZNMP010000319.1:0-4183 GCA_964573875.1 uncultured Planctomycetaceae bacterium
GAGCGGTTCCGCAAACAATTCCCAGGCCGCACCGACATGATCGCCTATTGCAAGGAAAAGAACATTCCCGTCAAGGCGTCGGTCGCCAAGCCCTACAGCTCGGATGAAAACTGCCTGCACATCAGCTATGAAGCCGGCAAGCTGGAAGACCTCATGGTCAACGGCATCGATACGGTCGAATTCGGCATGTGCGTTACGCCGCAAAAGGCTCCCGACAAGATCGAAAACGTGAAGATCGGTTTCGAGGCCGGCATTCCCGTAAGCGTCAACGGCCAGAGCTTGGGCGCGTTCGAGATTGTTACGTTGTTGAACAAGATCGGCGGTCGCAACGGCATCGGCCAGATCGATATGGTCGAGAATCGTTTCGTCGGCATGAAGAGCCGCGGCGTTTACGAAGCCCCCGGCATGACGATTCTTTACGCAGCCCATCGCGTCGTGGAACAATTGACGATGGACCGCGATCTGATGCATCTGCGCGACCGCTTGGCTCCCGAAGTGGCCGAAATGGTTTATTACGGTTTCTGGTATCACGCGAAGCTGGACGCCTTGATGGCCTTCATTCGTGAGGCCCAAAAGCCGGTCACCGGCGAAGTGAGTCTGAACCTTTACAAGGGCAACGTCATCGTCGACGGGCGCAGCAGCCCCTACAGCCTTTACGACGAAGGCATTGCGACGATGGAGGGCGGCGGATCCTACAATCAGACCGACGCCGAAGGATTCCTCCGCATCCAAGGCCTGCCCAGCCGCGTCCAAGCTCGGGTCTGGCCGCGGAAGTATTAAGAGCGAACGTCAACGAATTGAAGGTATGCCTGGCTCCCAAGCTTCGGCTTGGGAGCCCAATCGAGCCTCTATCCAGCGTTCCGAAGCCGGAGCTTCGGAACGAGCGAAAACATAATGTTCGTCAACATTCCGCTTAGCGAAGAATGCTATAATCGAACGGAGGGAGGTTTCGACGCCGATGATTCAAAACATAGAGAAATGGCATACTTTTGAGCTCGCATGGGCTGCGTCTCAGAAGCCTGATTATGCCGAGAACCTTCGTTTACTCGAAGATATGTACCTCTATGCACGTAAGCTTGGAAAGTTTTCGGCCGAAGACGCCATGGAAGGCATTGAAAAAAACATCCATCTAGCCGGCATATTAAACCGTGTTTGCAGAACTTCTTAAGCGGCTTGCTGTTGCATTGGACCAAGCGTCGTTGCCATACATGGTTTTCGGCGGACAAGCGGTCTTGCTTTATGGAGAACCACGACTCACTCGCGACATCGATGTTACATTAGGAATCGATCCCCGTCAGTCGGGGCCGGTATTGGAGTTAATAGAATCGCTAGGACTCCAAATCCTTGTAAAAAATGTCGATGAGTTCTTGAAAGAGACTTTCGTTATTCCCGCTTTAGACCCCGAGACAAATATCCGCATCGATTTTGTTTTTTCGCTGTCTGAATTTGAGCGGACTGCTATCCAACGCGGAAAAAACGTGCTCATTGACGGCATCACTGTTCGCTTTGTATCGCTCGAAGACCTGATTGTGATGAAGATCGTTTCCGGAAGGCCGCGGGACCTCGAAGATGTCGTTTCGATCCTTTGTAAAAACTCCGGTTTCGACCGTAAATACATCGAAAAATGGTTAAGCGGCTTTGATATTGAGCTCGGCACTCAGTTTTCGGCGGTATTTGAACAAATCATCGCTAATATCAAGTCGCTTGGGTAAAGTTGGCGGACCAAAAATCTGCAAACGGAATCACCAACGCCTTTTAATGATCTTTTGTGTAATTTATTTCATTGAAATAGCTTGCACGACACCGGTGTTCGTTGTGTGGATAATGAGAGAATGTCCGGGGACGCCTCACATTCCTAATTTCCCGCCTATCTATTTTTTCTAAATAAACCGCGGAAAAACGAAAGTGCCGCAAACCTGCAACCACGCAATTGCCGGCGGTCGTTGCCTCGCCGGCACTTTCGCAATTATGTGGACCTATTAGAAGAAGGAACATCGCATGAACTCTGGAGAAAACAATAGCCGCACGTCGCCTTCTCGTCGTGATTTTCTTAAAAAATCGGGCGTTGTCCTGGCTGGCACGGCCCTGGCGGGCGTGGCCGTTCCGCATGTCCACGCCGGCGAGGACAACACGATCAAAATCGCTTTGATCGGTTGCGGCGGACGTGGAACCGGCGCTATGTTCGAGGCTCTTTCGACCAAAGGCCCTACGAAGCTCTGGGCCATGGCCGACGTATTCGAAAACAGGCTCTTGCCCAGTCTTGAAGCGGCTTCCAAACAGTTTGGCAAGCAGGTCGAAGTGCCCAAGGAGCGTCAGTTCATCGGCATGGACGGCTATCGCAAAGCCATCGACTCGTTGGAGCCCGGCAGCGTCGCGATTCTGACCACTCCGCCTGCCTTTCGCCCGATGCATCTGGAATATGCGGTGCAAAAGGGGATGAACGTTTTCATGGAGAAATCGTTCGCCGTGGATGCCCCCGGTGTGCGCCGGGTGTTGAAGGCAGGCGAGGAGGCAGCAAAAAAGAACCTCAAAATCGCCGGCGGCTTGATGAGCCGTCACAACTTGGCATTGGCGCAGACCGTCGAACAGATCCATCAGGGCGCCATCGGCGATGTGATCACTTGCTGGGCTTACCGCGAACACGGTCCCGTCGGATTCACGCCGAAATCAGCCGGCATGAGCGAACTGGCCCATCAGATTCGCAACTACTCGAATTTTACATGGCTCAACGGCACATTTCTTTTGGACTGGCTGATCCACAATCTCGATGTGTGCTGCTGGGTTAAAAATGCCTGGCCTGTTTCGGCCCAAGGGCAAGGCGGCCGGCAGGTTCGCACCGAGCCCGACCAACTGTTCGACCACCATGCCATCGAATACACATTCCCGGACGGCACGCGGTTGTTCGCCCAAGGCCGCACGATCGCCGAGTGCTGGAACCAATGGTGCTGCGTCATTCACGGAGCGAAAGGGTCCGCCCTGGTGGGCGAAGGAGTGCCGCAGCCGCGCCTATTCAAGGGCTACAACCAAACGCCCGACAACGTGGCCTGGAAACCGACGGCCGCCAGCAATCCCTATCAATACGAGCATGATCTGCTGTTCGAGGCGATTCGGCAAAACAAGCCGTACAACGAAGCGGAACGTTGCGCCAAGGCCGCGATGGTCGGCATTCTCGGCCGCATGGCCGCCGAGTCGGGCAAGCAAGTGACATGGAACGATGCGATGGCTTCGAACCTGGAGCTCGCCCCCGGCCTTGATCAGATGACGATGGAATCCAATCCGCCGGTCCTGCCCGACGCCCAGGGACATTATCCCATCGCTGTGCCCGGCACAACGAAGGTGCTCTAAGAGAGCCGATATTGAACGCCATGCTTGCGATTCGTGTGGGCGTCGTAGGCATGGCGTTCTTTTTGCTTATTTGGCTTCGAGAGCCGCCAATAGTTCCTCGGCATAGTCGCCAATTTCATCGAGCACTTGCTCGCGGGGCTTGGTGGCAGCTTCGGCCACGCGGCGAACGATCGCAGAGCCGACAATCAGCCCGTCGGCTACCGGAGCCAGCATCTTCACATGCTCCGGCTTGCTGATGCCGAACCCGACGCAAATCGGCAGCGGCGTTTGAGATCGCAACCAAGCCACGTTATCAACAATTTCCGGCGGCAGTTTAGTCCGTTCGCCCGTGATGCCCGCCACGGACACGTAATAGATGAACCCGGTGGTGCGTTCGGCAATGCGCAACGCACGGTCGCGCGGGGTGGTGGGCGTAATCAACTGGATGAGTGAAAAATCTTCGCGCCGGCATACCTCGGCCAATGCCGCGGATTCTTCGACCGGCAAGTCGGGCACGATCGCGCCCGCGACACCCACCGCCTTCGCGTCTGCCACATAATCTTCCAGCCCGTGGCGATAAACAATCGAATAGCTGACCATCGTGACCAGCGGGGCGTCGAGCGAGGGCGTAATGCCGCCGACCATCGCCATAATGTCGGCCAGCTTGGTCTTCCGGTCAAGTGCGCGGGTGTACGAAGCCTGAATCACCGGCCCGTCGGCCACCGGATCGCTGTAGGGAATGCCCAGCTCGAACATACTGCACCCTTTGGCAGCCAGCCGCCGGATGACGGCCGCGGTAAAATCAAGATCAGGATCGCCCGCCGTCACAAACGGCATGAAAGCCTTGCGTCCGGCAGCT